>JANLSD010000179.1:0-16122 GCA_031362245.1 Acaryochloridaceae cyanobacterium OTE_25_metabat_464
GTTTTCCTAGTCTTCGTTTCATACGTTGCCGTCTCTAAAATGAATTCTACGAGTGTAACGCTTCTGTTTGGTGTTGGCTGAGATCTTCGTCTGATTTAGGTTGGGCCTGAATGTTTCGTTATTCCCCGTGACTTTAACTTACAGGACTTTGGACAAATGAAAAATACCCACTGGTTAATTCCAAGTGAGTAAACAGGCATAATTGCGACCCATACTAAAAACTACGCAGCTATTGCAGGCACAGTATTTTGAGACTTGCCTTTTTTAATCACTGGCAACCGAGGACGCGGGGTCTGAGATTGGCCCAATGGTCGTCCTTGGGAAATACCTCGGGGTTTTGGGGCAACAGCAGGAGTCCCCAACTGGGAAATAATTGAATTCCATCCCTGCTGTACCTTTGAGGGACTGATTCGAGCAGATGGGTCTGACTGCTTGAGGTTGGTTTCCCACGGACGGGGTAGGGCGACGACGAGCAGATGAGCCGCCCAAAGCTGAACGTAGGCGAGGTTCACCAGAGCAATCCATTGCTCTTCATGGTCGAGCACAGGGGTTTCAAAGCCATTCAACAATAGGTTTTGTTTCTTAAATCGGAACGTATGTTCGAGGTCAAACCTTTGACGGTAGGACTGGTACGCCTGCACTGAGGAAATCTCCTCACGACGAGCACCCATGACAATCAGCCACATCGGTCGAAAAAGGTTACGCCCTGCTTCATCCACACTCACCACGCGCAGGAGCGTAAAAGGACACTGGTGGGTGGCAAGCCCCTCGCCCCCTCTCATGAGCATGTCACGCCACACCGTAATCGTGACATTAATGGTTCGTCCACGGCGAGTCTGATAGTTCGTGTGGGAGATTTCGTTCGGTTCATGCCAAGTCTGTTCATCTGCGAGGGCAAAGCGCGCTCCATACCAAAGGGGATGCCCTTTAGTGGGTGGGGCTTGGCAATCAACTGGACTTTGATAGAACACTCGATTACTGCGTGCGCGTACCACAGTCACGAGATTTGAATGTTCGTGCAAGGGTGCTAGGAATTTCTTATTTCCATAAGCGCTATCTACCACTGAAACACATAACGAATCCGACCAAGGCAAGTTGGGATGGCTTAAGACGGTATTGAGTTGGGCGATGCCCACTTGCGTCCCGTTTGACTCAGTGGGAACTCGACTCATATCGAGCGGGATTGTCCACGGCGAGTCTCCATCGTTTCGCTCGGGCAATACTGCGAGCATTGAATAGCTGTGGCCTATCGTAATCGGCTTGTTCCCTTTGACTGGGGTCGGTTGATGGACTATCCCACGGTCTTTTAAGGTCTCCGCAAAGGGACGACTAATGCTGGTGCAATCTAGCCCAAATAGAAAGAAGTGGCGTTGCTTCGCCAGGGGGACAACTTGCGAGATGAGGTCTAAGGATTGGAGCTGTTTTGCTTGCGGTGGAGAATTATCTTTCTGGGATGCTTTCGCGAAGAGATTCCCTCCCAGTGTTTTGAAAAGGGCACTGTATCCTCGACGAAATAACGGATTGAGGCTTAATTGAACCACGCTCGGCGACTGGATATTACTACACAGCGAATCTAACAAGTCCATTGCGCTGTCTGAACAATGCTCAAACTCGTTGTAGAGCTGCCCGCGGAAACTCTTAAATTCAGACTTAGTGAGAGGGATAGGCATAATGGAGGTGGCGATAATGACGGGGCTTTGGATTAGAACCGTCATTATCCTTTCTTACATGGCGTTCAGCCCATTTGACCCTCAGATTTGTCCAAAGTCGAATAGTGAGGTGGAAGACGACGTTATTTTTAACCTCAAGCATTTACTAGCACATCATGGCGTTGTTATCCTGCGTCACCAGTGGCTAAGTGATGCTGAATTTGTCAGCTTTCTCAAGCGGTTAGGAACTCTTATGTTTACGGCAGGTGAAAATCCCGTTCCTCATCAGCCTTGGTTAAATCTCGTGAGTAATGTAGGGCGAGATCGCACCCCCAGAAGCGTTTTTCACACTGATACAAGTTACGTTGCCCAACCCCCTGCTTATACAGCGCTAAAGACTGTGTCACTTCCTTTAGCGGGGGGTGAAACTCTGTTTTCTAATCAATATGTTGCCTTTGAAACTTTGCCTACTCAGGTGAAAGACAAATTATCAAGTGCGACTGTCCTTCATGTGGCTTCTGGCGTGAAGCTAGGCAGAGAGCAAGAAGGCCAAGCTTGGCATCCTTTATTTCAGAGACATCCTATTTCTGGAAAGAATGCGCTTTTTCTGTCTACACCAGAGCGATGTCAAGCGATTCAAGGATTGAATTTAGAAGAGAGTCAGCAAGCCGTTCGGTTACTCTACAAACATTCAATTCGCCCTCATAGGCTTTATCGACACTATTGGCAAGATGGCGATATTGCGATTTGGGATAATCGCTGCATAATGCACCGTGCCGATCACTCGGAAGTAATTGGCGATCGCGTGCTTCATCGAGGTCTTATCGCGAGTGAAATGGATAACATACCGTGATGACTTTGAATGCTTTAAATCAAATTTAAGTTTTCATCCATCTTAAAGCGACTCTGCAAAAAGTTTTCAGGGTGCACGTTTCAGATTAAGAATGAGTTAAAAATTAAACTGTCCAGATGCGAATCAAGTGAGCTTGAAATTATTATGAGAAGTGTGTTAAGTTATGTAAATATCAAGTGATCGGGAAAGATTCATGAGTAACGTCCAGGCAACTTTTAGCGCTACAGATACCGCTTTTCACATAGAAGGGTACGAGAAGATTGACTTTAGCCTGCTTTATGTGGAGGGAGCCTTTGCTATTGAGAATTCTGAGATTTCCGAAAGCTACCTTCAGTTTGGGCGCTGCTTAATGGTGGTGGACGCAACGGTTTATGGTCTATATGGTGAACAGATTCAGAATTACTTTAAGCATTACCAAATTGAGCTAAGGGTCTTTCTGGTTACTATCAAAGAAACAGATAAAACGCTACGAACTTTTGAGAAAATTATTGATGCGTTTGCTGACTTTGGGCTGGTGCGCAAAGAGCCAGTGCTGGTAGTAGGCGGTGGTTTGACTACAGACGTTGCTGGTTTTGCCTGTGCTACCTACCGTCGTCGCACGAACTACATCCGTGTCCCGACTACGCTAATTGGATTGATCGATGCCAGTGTTGCTATTAAAGTTGCAGTCAATCACGGTAAGCTAAAAAATCGACTGGGTGCCTATCATGCTTCCCAAAAGGTAATCTTAGACTTCTCTTTTTTGAAGACGTTGCCCATCGATCAGGTACGAAATGGGATGGCAGAGCTGATTAAGATCGCTGTGGTTGCAAATCGTAAAATCTTTGATTTGCTAGAAGAGCACGGTGAGACATTACTCAAGACTCGATTCGGTTATTTGAACGGGACGCCTGAGTTGCGGCGGGTGGCGCACAAGGTCACTTATGACGCCATCAGTACGATGCTCAGCCTAGAAGTTCCTAACCTACATGAGTTGGATCTTGATCGCGTCATTGCCTACGGGCATACCTGGAGTCCAACGTTAGAGCTAACCCCAGACGTGCCGATGTTTCACGGTCATGGGGTCAACATTGATATGGCCTTCTCGGCAACGATCGCTCAGCAACGGGGCTACATTTCGGTTGCAGATCGCGATCGCATTCTAGGGTTGATGAGTCGAATTGGGCTTGCCATCGATAGTCCCTATCTGACCTCTGAGCTACTGTGGAAAGCGACCGAATCAATTAGTCGAACACGAGATGGACTAGTGCGTGCAGCAGTGCCAATGCCTATTGGCAGTTGTCATTTTATGAACGATCTCACGCGCTCGGATTTGGAGCAATATCTCATAACTCATAGGGAAATTTGTTGCCACTATCCCCGAGGAGGCGAAGGAGAAGATATGTATCTTGCCGACAGTGCTTCAACTGATGCTCCGATTCCAGCTGGAGTAAAAGCATGATACCTAGACCCGTGACACCAGTGGGAATTTTAGCAGCTAAGCTAGAGGCTCTTCATCAGCAGCTAGAGGTCTTGAAGAGTGTAGATCCTAAAGTTAAATCTGAGCTACATCAAGCCTGGGACTTAGCGAGGGGATTAGATCCCTACATCAGTAGCTGCACGACACCAGAATCCCCCGCTCTAGCAGCGCTCGTGCAGCGCACCCAAACTGAAGACTGGAGCCAGCGATTGGCAAAAGGTGAGACAGTACAGCCTTTGGAGCAGGAAATGCTCTCGGGGCATGTAGAAGGTCAAGTGCTCAAGTTTTTTGTGCATTTAACTCAGGCGAAGCGTGTGCTAGAAATCGGGATGTTTACAGGATACTCATCTCTGGCGATGGCTGAAGCGTTACCTGATGATGGGCAGCTTGTTGCCTGCGAAGTCGATCCATTTGCGGCAGCATTTGCCCAAGCGTGTTTTGATCAGTCTCCTGACGGTCATAAGATTCTGGTTAAGGTAGCTCCAGCGTTGGTTACGCTGAGAGATTTAGCAGATGCAGGCGAGACGTTTGATTTGGTGTTTATTGATGCAGATAAGGCGGGGTACATAGGCTATCTCAATCTCCTGCTAGAAAGCTCTTTGCTTGCGAAGAATAGCCTAATTTGTGTGGATAATACTTTGATGCAGGGACAGCCTTACCTACAAGGTGAAGCAACAGCTAATGGAACTGCGATCGCCGCCTTCAATCAATCGGTAGTGAATGATGCTCGGATAGAGCAAGTATTACTTCCGCTAAGAGATGGTCTAACGTTAATCCGCAAAATTTAGCCCGATTTCCAATGTCCCTGCAATAGCGGCGTAGAAATTTTATCATGATTTATCTCTGAATTTTTTTGCTCATGGCTGTTAATGACTCCAATCCGAATCGGATACAGATTGTTGTGAAAACGATAGCAACTTTAAGTTTGCTGCTACTCATGTTTCCTCTAAACCTTGCCTTGACTACAATCGCGCTACTCAGATCGGGATTATTGAAACCGTTCCAAACTAGGACAATTGCGGCTAATCCCAAAATCATCTTAGTCAGTGGCGGCAAAATGACAAAAGCGTTACAGCTAGCGAGATCGTTTCATCGAGCGGGGCATCGGGTAATTTTAGTGGAGTCTCACAAGTATTGGTTAACAGGGCATCGATTTTCTTGGGATGTCGATCAATTTTATACAGTTCCTAAACCAGATGCAAAAGATTATGTTGATGCACTGTTAGAGATTGTGCAAAAGGAGTCCGTTGATATTTATGTTCCGGTTTGCAGTCCGGTCTCAAGCTATTATGATGCACTCGCAAAAAAGGTACTTTTAGATTACTGCGAAGTCCTACATGTTAATCTGGATGAGGTTCAGAAACTGGATAACAAGTATGAATTTTCAGTGATCGCAACGTCCTTGAATCTCCCTGTTCCAGACTCACACTGCATAACGGATTCAGAGCAAGTGTTAGATTTTGATTTTTCTAATCACTCTCAAAAATATATTCTCAAAAGTATTTCCTATGACTCAGTGCGACGGCTAGACTTGACCCAGCTTCCTTGCGATCGCCCTTCAGAAACCAAGGCATTTGTTCACAATTTACACATCTCTAAACATAATCCTTGGATCATGCAAGCCTTCATTCCAGGCCGAGAATACTGCACCCACAGCACGGTACGGGATGGGGAACTCCGAATGCACTGCTGTTGTGAGTCATCCGCATTTCAAGTCAATTATGAAAATGTAGAGCATCCAGAAATTGAAGCGTGGGTGAGAAAATTTGTCGGTAATTTGAAGCTAACAGGGCAGGTTTCCTTTGATTTTATTGAGGCACCCGATGGCAGTATCTGTGCGATCGAGTGCAATCCCCGCACGCATTCAGCCATTACGATGTTTTATAACCACCCGGATGTCGCAAAGGCTTATTTGGAGCAAGAGCCTTTAGCAACTGCAATTCAACCTCTAGCGTCGAGTCGTCCAACCTATTGGATTTACCATGAACTCTGGCGGTTACTGACGCGGTTAGGGTCGCCGGAGCAGACTTGGCAACGACTAAAAATTATTGTCCGTGGCAAAGATGCGATTTTTGACTGGGCCGATCCGATCCCATTTTTGATGGTTCATCATGTACAGATTCCTTGGCTACTGCTGCAAAATTTGCGGTGGCTTAAGGGGTGGACTCGGATCGATTTTAACATCGGCAAACTCGTCGAATTAGCAGGAGACTGAGCGTGGTACTTCGGGTTTTGCATTTAGTGGGTTCTGCGGTCAGTGAATTTTACTGTGATTTGTCACGGCTCTATGCAGAAGATTGTTTAGCGTCCAACGCTGACGCTGACCTATACGAGTTTCATATCGCTTACGTCACGCCCGATCGCCAATGGCGATTTCCGCAATCCTTGCGGCAAGAGGCGATCTCGGCGGCCCAGCCGATGTCCATTGCCGAAGCGATTCAAGTGCTAACAGCACTCAAAATAGATGTGATGGTGCCCCAGATGTTTTGCATCTTGGGCATGACAGCTTACAGAGCTTTGTTTGATGTTCTCAACATTCCTTATGTGGGCAACAAGCCGGATGTGATGGCGCTGACGGCGAATAAGGCAAAAGCAAAAGCTGTGGTCGCTGCCGCAGGCGTTAAGGTGCCTTCAGGAGAGCTACTTCGTCCTGGATATCTTCCTACGCTAATACCTCCGACTGTCGTAAAACCCGTAAATGAAGATAATTCTCTAGGGGTAGCATTTGTAAAAGATTTTTCTGAGTATGATAGTGCGTTAAAAAACGCTTTTACCTATGCTGATGAGGTACTGGTGGAAACGTTTATTGAACTCGGTCGAGAAGTTAGATGTGGTGTCATTGCAGACAAGGGGGAATTAATTTGTTTACCTTTGGAAGAATATGCGCTTGATAAAGTCAAGCAGCCGATTCGTCAACATGAGGACAAGCTTAAGAGAGACGAAAAGGGAGATTTGGGGATGGTGGCTAAGGGGAATGCTAAAGCTTGGATTGTTGATCCCAGTGACCCAATCACTACAAGAGTCTGGGAGGCTGCTCGAACGTGCCATATTGCCTTAGGCTGTCGCCACTATAGCCTTTTTGATTTCCGCATAGACTCAAATCATCAGCCTTGGTTTTTAGAAGCAGGGCTATACTGCTCTTTTGCTCAAACCAGCGTTATTCCCGAGATGGCAAAAGCGGCAGGAACTCCACTAAGCCAACTTTTTGGGCGCATGTTGAATAACATAACAAGCAGTGTATGAGTTTTGATCGCTCTTTTTAAGACCTACAGCCGAGTCGGCCTATAAGCAGCGCTTGTAACAATGCAGTCTCAGTGACGACAGTAGACTAGGTCGTCGATAAAACAGACGCTGATTTAAGTAATCAATCCAGCAAAGGGCGATCTCCATATACAATTGATGTGGACAAAGGTAACAAAATTGCTTATCAAAGGCTCCCTACAACCGCGCTTATGTCTTATCCCCTGCACGTTGCGTTTATTTGGCATCAACATCAGCCCCTCTACAAAAGCTGTATTACTGGACAGTATCATCTCCCTTGGGTTCGTCTGCACGGGGTTAAAGACTATTTAGATCTAATATTGCTGCTCGAAAAATATCCAAAACTGCATCAGACGGTGAATTTAGTCCCATCGCTGATGCTGCAAATTGAAGATTATGTCGCGGGCAAGGCGATCGATCCTTACTTAGCTGCAACCCTCACCCCACCAGAGCAGTTCACCCAGGCTCAAAAAGAATTCACCATTCATCACTTTTTTGATGCCCAGCATCACACCCTGATCGATCCCCACCCGCGCTACTCAGAGCTTTACAGTCAGCGTCAAGACAAGGGCGAAGTCTGGTGTCTCCAAAACTGGTCGATGCAGGACTACGGCGATTTGTTGGCTTGGCATAACCTCGCCTGGATTGATCCTCTCTTTTGGGATGACCCCGAAATTGCTCAATGGCTAGAGCAGGATCGCAACTTTAGTTTGAGCGATCGCCAGCGTATCATCGCCAAACATCGCCAAATCCTCAGCCGTATTCTGCCCCAGCATCGCAAAATGCAGGACAGCGGACAGCTAGAGGTGACAACCACTCCATATACACACCCCATCTTGCCCCTGTTAGCCGATACCCAGTCTGGACGGGTGGCGGTGCACAACATGCAGTTACCCAACCAACGGTTCCAGTGGGAAGAAGATATCCCCCGTCACCTGAAGAAGGCGTGGAAAATGTATGAGGAGCGCTTTGGTCGCACCCCACGGGGTCTATGGCCTTCGGAGCAGTCCGTGAGTCCCAGTATTTTGCCCTATGTTGCAGAACAGGGCTTCCAGTGGTTGTGTTCCGATGAGGCGGTTTTGGGTTGGACACTGAAGCACTTCTTCCATCGGGATGAGTATGGCAATGTGCTTGAACCAGAGCTGATGTATCAGCCTTATCGCTTGGAGACTCCCCAGGGGGACTTGGCGATCGTGTTTCGAGATCACCGCCTTTCGGACTTGGTGGGCTTTACCTACAGTGCCATGAACCCCCAGGAAGCGGCATCGGATTTAATTGGGCACCTTAAGGCCATTGATCGTTCCCTATATGCAAGACATAGAGAGGAAGATGTCGAACAGCCTTGGCTTGTCACTATTGCCTTGGATGGCGAAAACTGCTGGGAATTTTACGAGAGAGACGGGATTCCGTTTTTGGAGAGCCTGTATAGCCAACTGAGCGATCGCGAGGACATCAAACTCGTCACGGTCTCAGAGCACATTGCCCAATATCCACCCCGTGCCAAACTCCCTGCCGATAAGCTGCATAGCGGCTCTTGGGTAGACGGCAGCTTCACCACCTGGATTGGCGATCCCGTCAAAAACCGCGCCTGGGATCTTTTGACCGCCGCCAGACAGACATTGGCAAATCATCCTGAAGCAACGGAAGAGGCAAATCCAAAAGCCTGGGAAGCCCTCTACGCCGCTGAAGGGTCAGACTGGTTTTGGTGGTTTGGGGAAGGCCATTCTTCAAATCAAGATGCCATTTTCGATTTGTTGTTTAGAGAACATTTGGTTGCCCTCTATCAAGCCCTCAATGAAACGCCTCCCGATGCATTGCAGCATCCTCTAGAGCGTCACGAAGTCAAGCAAGATCACCGTCCTCAGAGCTTTATTCATCCTGTGATTAATGGCATGGGGGATGAACAAGATTGGGATCATGCCGGACGCGTAACCGTTGCTGGGGCGCGGGGCACCATGCACCGCAGTAGCCCCATCCAAAAGTTTTGGTATGGCTTAGATCACCTGAACTTCTATTTCCGGTTTGATTTTCAAGCGGGTAAACAGATTGGCACTGACATCCCGCCAGAGCTGCATTTGTTTTGGTATTACCCTGGGCAGACGATGCACAATAGCCCCATGCCCTTAGCAGGACTGCCCAATACGGCTCCGGTGAACTACAATTTCCGCCATCACGTTGGGGTGAATTTGGTCAACGGCGCGGTGTGGATGGAAGAAGCTGGAGACTATCAGCAGTGGGAGGGGCGATCTCACAAAGTCCAGATGGGACTCAAGAGCTGCCTAGAAATTGCCGTACCCTGGTCTGATCTACACGTTCAGCCGGACTGGCCTTTAGAGGTATTGGCAGTGTTATCCAACGAGGGGCAGTTTGTGGAATACCTTCCAGAGGATGCTTTAATTCCATTCCATGTTCCATAAATCGTGGTAGTGATGGCGTTAAAAAGCCACCACCTAGAAAGGCGGTGGCTTTTTAACGGGGACTAAAAGAGATAGAGGCTCACGGAAGGGTTGCTAAGACTTCATTACACCAGTCCACCCATTCCAATTCGTAGCGAATTCCTCGGCGTAAGGTCAGGTAGCGAAACGTTAAATGTTCATCTGGGTCTTTGACTGCTAAAAAGCACTTTTCTTGTTCAAGGTAGGAGTCTAGCTGGTTTTGATGGAGCGATCGCCGTTCCTCAAGCTGTTTAACCAAAATGGATTTTGGAATGTACGGCCCTGCCAACACCTTGACGAGCAAATCTTCACGGATGGGTGTTGGCGTGCAAGACAACTCAAACCAATGTTCTAATTCTTTGCGACCAGCCTCAGTGATTTGATAAAGCTTTTTATCGGGTTTCCCTTGCTGAGGAATGGTCTCCGAGGCAACAAAGCCTGAGCCTTCCATTTTGGATAGCTCTCGATAAATTTGCTGATGACTGGCCTTCCAAAAGTAACTGACCGTATCTTCAAACCGCTTGCTCAAATCGTAGCCACTCTGAGCTTCTTCACAAAGCAGAATAAGAATCGTATGGGAGAGTGTCATTGAGTCTCTAAGGTTTCCATTGTCATAACCACCAAGTCGAGTATAGGGCACAAAACTGATATGCAACATTTTGTGTATTATCCAATGGTGTAAGGTGGTCGTCAAAATATTTTTATTGCGATGGAACCCATTGTAGATGTCATAATTTTGGGAGTTTACGGTTTCAAATTTATGATGCCTTGGAATCTCCCAGCAGCCTTCGTAGGCGTATCGGCTGCTCTAGTCGTGATCAATCTCACCTCCGCAATAGCCTTGACCAGTGCTGAGGTCAATAAGATTGCCAGAAGTGTGACAGTTCGCATTGTCAGTTCTAGCGGATCAGGTTCAGGGGTGCTGATTCGTCAGGAGGGCAAAACCTATACGCTGCTGACGGCGGCCCATGTGTTGGCTAATAAAACTGCGGTCTTTGAGGTAATCACCCCCGATGCCCAGCGCTATACCCTAGACCAGAAATCGATCAAGTCCCATGCCCAGGCGGATTTGGCGATCGCCCAGTTCATCAGCGCCAAGTCCTATCCTGTGGCAAAAATTGCCAGTGCTGAAGGGATTGTAGAGGGTGCACCTAGCTATGTAGCGGGGTTCCCAGCCAAGACGACTGCGATGACAGAATCTATCTACAATTTCACCAAAGGCGAGATTACGGCTGCGCCTGTCCAGCCCTTTAAGGATGGCTATGGGCTGGTCTATACCAATACGACCCTACCGGGAATGAGCGGTGGCCCGATCTTTAATGCCGATAGTGCTTTAATTGGTATTCACGGACGGGCAGATGCGAAGACGGAACTTCAAGACCAACAGCTCAATTCCCAAATTTATGTCAAGTCTGGAGTGAACCTTGGGATTCCGATCCGCTCACTCTTTAGCTTAATGCCGAAGGAAAAGCTGATTATCGCGGCTGCTTCATCCACGGTCAATTCAACCGTCCTTTCTGCGGAAGATCGGTCGCTGATCAATGATTTAATGGCTCAGTCTAATTTTAAGCTGCGGCAGAATGATTTAATAGGGGCGATCACAGCACTAGATCAAGTGGTTCGTCTAGACCCTAACAATATCGACGCGTTTAATGAACGCGGTTCTCTCTTCATCCTCAAGCACGATTTTTTAGCCGCATTGATGGATTTTAGGCAGACGGTTCAAATTGACCCCAATTTTGCAGGGGGATATTATAACCAGGGGATCGCCTATCTCCGCAGTGGTAGCCCTCGTGAGGCACAGGCCAACTTTAAAAAGGCCGCTGAGCTGTTTAAGGCGTTGGGGAATACTCAAATGTACAAAAAGACACAAGAACAGTTGAAGGGGTTTTAGTCTTTTGTTAGGCTGCTGACGTTTTTTGCTTTAAACCCATGACGGAACATTTTGAGGAAAGGGAGGGCGATCGCCTATGTGCAGTCTTAACTGCAGCATCCGCGCCAACGATACATCAGCCGGAGCAAGTGCCAGTCATTCCGGCACTGGAACATAGGTCTGAGCGAAGGAATGGAGTGCGATTACCTGAGTAACCCTAGCCATGAATTGACGGGTTCGCGGAATTAATAAAGGCATCAAGGCACAGATTTCTAGATAAAAGCCTCGACCTAAAAGAGTCCGTAGTCATAGTGCGCGAGGATCTCTGCCAATAGCTTTGGCTGATTATCCAGTAAGTTGCCTGTATTTTGTTCACTCAGAGCATCCTTAGAACGATCAAAAATGCCAAAGCAAACGCGAGTGTTGTCGTGGCGAGAAAAATACTTGAGGCCGTCCACTTTTTGAGGATGGTCAAAAATAGCCTGTGCCCAAATACGAGCAATATCGTATGACCCTGTAGTTAAACGAGCATCCGCGCCAATTTTAACTAAGGCGTTGCCTGTGAGATCGACAAAGCTTAGGGGACGATTGGAGACAATGCGGAAGAGAGATCGCTGTCTAAGCGCTGATTCTTCAACGGAAATTTGACCGTGGAGTCTTCCAAAGGTTTCAATAAACGCGGCATACTCGTCGGCACCAGTGTAAAGGATGCCGTAGGTTTGAGAGGCACCATCAAAACGACCGCGACCGCTCCGGTCAAAATGGAGTGCTGATGGATGGCGAACGGAGCTTAAGCGATAAAAAAGCCCAGACGTTTCGATAGTGGGAAGTATTCGAGATTCAAAGCCAATGGGCGGCAGCGGGTGAGGTAGCGGTAAATGGTCGGGCGGTAGATTCATAGAATGATTGAGTCTGTACTCTATAAAAACCTACTGCGAGGTCAATGGCACAAAGGGTTAGGCCGCAGACTGAACTCCATAACATTCTGCTGCTGCAAGAACGTCCTCAATCTTTCCATCCTGAAGATAGGTGAGAGGTGTTTTGCCGCCTAATCGGACATCGCCCGTCTTCAAAAACATGAGTTGAGTCCAAGGCGAAAAGTCCTTCAATACATTTAGAACTTGGGCTAGACCTGGTATCACTTGATGATCTTGAAATTGACAGAGAGGGTATAAATAGCCTCGTCGCCCCATAGAAACGCCTAAAAGCTGATGCTTGATCCTTCGCTTATCAACAGCTTGTCGAGACATATTCAGAAGCTGAGCCACCTGTTCGCTTTTTAGAGGCGCACCATCTTCATAGAGCAATCGTTGCTTGACTTGAACACCCTTTAATCGGGCGATCGCCAAGGGGTCGTCAGGTGCAAGGTTAGCCAAAGCTTCAGGTTGCGTTAAAACCTCAACCAAGGCATCCAGGGATGAGAGCGGATGAATGGTATTGACTGAAGCCCCCTGCGTAGCTGAAGCCGCTGCTTCCAGGACAGCAGACAAAAACTGTCCCCGCGTAGAGCCTTGGAGAATTTCTGAAAGCGCTTCGCTGACTGAGTTTTTTAAGGAAGTCGAGGTTTCCAATAAAGACTCGATCAGCCTGCGATCTTGATGGGAAGCAGCCCGAAACTTTTGCTCTAAGGCTTGGGACAACATAGTTTTAGCCCAGAAATCATCTCTTCTTAAAGGTTAACCAAGTTGTGCAACTTCGTCAACCTTTAGATCTATTTTCACTATTAATGAGTGACGCCGTTAAAAAATTAACTGTTTGGCAAAGAACAGCCGAGACATGGGAAGGTCGCCACCGTAGGACAGAGCGCTAGTACAGGTTGGCGCAAGTACCTCGACCATTAAAAAGTTCAGAGCTAAAATAAGCCGTTCATCCTTTCCCAGAAATGGCATAGGGATTTCCGCCAAGCTGTACTAGAAGCTTAATGGCTGCCATAACAGCCTTTTTCTATCGTTACTTTAGCCAGCGCGATCGCCACACCGCCGCCACACCACTGCAAGCCCCTGTCAGCCACCCGCACCACCACCGCAAAGGCCAGCCCCAGCCCTGCTTCTGCAAGCCTCCGCCACCCCTATCCGCCCAACGCCACCAAACATCTGCCAACTTCAGCCAGTTTGAGCAACGCGATCGCTCAGTACCGCAAGCATTCGTTGAGCCAGGGTTACGCTTTGGGGAGGGCGATCGTAGAAGGAGCGGGGCGCAGCGACGGTGAAGCGGTTGTTTTCGGGAGAAGGGCGATCGTATTCTTGCAAGGCAGCAGATCAGCTTTAGTTAGATACTATTTAAGGGTTGTAAGCGTCTTAAAAATCCGTGGATGAGGCTAATAATGACTTCGGGCATCTCAAGTTGAGGCGTTAGACCTACATTATCAAGAGTTTTGAAAAACTTGATTGCCAGCGGGTTCATTTCTGCCAATCTACGTCCGATATCGGGTTTGGTAAATTTTGAGCGTTCTCCCCATAAAATGGCTGTTGGCGTTTTCAGAGCTTCAATGTACTGAGATAGGTCGAAGCTCAAATCTCCTCGTACAAAAGCAAGAGCGCTATACTCGGCATTGGTTTTCTGAGCACTTTCTAGGTAGGCATCGACCAATTCGGTATAGACTCGCTTGGGGTTAGCAAACTGCTGTTGCTCCAAGAAGATGCGAATAGCGACTTCATTTGCGACAGCGGTTTGATAAAGAACCCGATCTAAAATCGGAGTCTTAAGAACTTGGGTAAATAGACTGTTCGAGTAATAATCTCCAAAGTCCTTTAGCCCAGCGGGAGCAACAAGGATGAGGGCATTAAAGAGATCGGGATGAGTAATCGCAATACGAATTAGAAAAGCAGCCGTTAAAGAGGAAGCAATCACCGTTGTCGGCCCATTGCAAGACTTCTGCAAAAATTCTGTAATGGTTGCGAGATAGTCCTCAATTTTATAATCCCGAATCGGATGAGCAGACAGCCCCCATCCAATCAAATCCGGCGCGAGAATACGATACTCGTCAGCGAAAGCAGGATAGACCTTTGACCATTCATAGGTTGAAGAACCGCCCCCGAATCCGTGGAGAAAGACTAAATCTTGGAGAACGCCTCTCTCATCCTCCTCATGATTCCAAAAGCCATTGTGATTTGAGACATAGGCCATTTCTCCAAGGCTGGTCTGGATGGAGTGTCGTGTAAAACCAAGCTGCTCAAACATAATGTAATTACCCTACTGGGTGTCTCTGCCTATATTGTAGGTCTTAGGATACAAGGGTTTTGTTTCAAAAATTAGTGCCAGTAAAGTGTTCGCCCATTCGTAGGGTAATTATGAGCGCTAAACCAAGGGGGTAGCAAAGTGCTGCGTAAGATTACCGCATTCCATCAAGATGCAGAAAACCACTGGGTTGCAGACTTAGATTGTGGTCACGCCCAACACACCCGTCATGAACCACCCTTTTTTCCTCGTCCTTGGGTAATGACTGAAGCGGGTCGGGCGAATCACATAGGCACATCGCTCGATTGTGTAAGATGCGATCACCAAGAAATGCCAGAGGATTTTGTCGCCTATCGCCGAACACCAACTTTTACGACTGAATCAATGCCGATAGGATTACGGAAGCACCATGCCACTAAACGAGGTGTATGGGGAGTCATCACCGTCCTAGAGGGTCAGTTAAGATATCGTATCCATGAACCCTACCATTGCGAAGTGGTTCTCGATAAGAATACGAAAGGGATGGTTCTTCCAGAGGTAGAACACGAAGTCGAACCCCTGAACAATGCAGAATTTTATGTTGAGTTTTGGCATTGTCCCGAAAAAGCCGACGCTTGAACCTCCAATGACCCTATCTCATTACAATGCTGGAGTTTTGCCTGTGCTGTTGTTAGCACGGATGTTTTTGCTTGGACGATCGCGTTTTCACCTGTTATATTGTAGATACTATGTATCTACAATATCCAAAATACTATGGCATCTACAGTCACAAAGTGGGGCAACAGTTTAGCGGTTCGCATTCCGCAGACGCTTGCAAAAGAGATCTCTGTCGAGGATGGCACAGAGGTTGAAATCTCTGTTTTAGATGGAACGCTAGTCATTAAGCCTACGCTCCGAAGACATTACACTCTTGAAGAACTGGTTATGGGGATAACGCCTGAAAACTGTCACTCTGAAGTGGATTGGGGTGTAGCGATGGGGAATGAGTTTTGGTAACTAAACGCCCTCTTTACGTCCCAGAACGAGGGGATATTGTCTATTTAGATTTTGACCCTACCAAAGGCCATGAGCAGAGAGGCCATAGACCTGCGTTTATTATTTCGCCTCGTATCTACAATCAAAAAAGTTCACTGGCCTTATTCATGCCGATTACCAGCCATGCAAAAGGTTATCCCTTTGAGGTTGCTCTGCCTTTAGAACTCAAAACTCAGGGAGTCATTCTAAGCGATCAGGTTAAGTCTTTAGATTGGAAAGCTCGAAGCGTGAGTTATATCGAAACGGGTTCAGCCACCTTACTTTCTGAGGTGCAGGCAAAAATAGAAAAGCTGATTCTGTGATGATTGATCAGGAGAAAATTTTGTATCCAAGATGGGAACGAGGATATAGACGACACGCCTACTATATTGATGAATTAA
>JANLSD010000183.1:0-1842 GCA_031362245.1 Acaryochloridaceae cyanobacterium OTE_25_metabat_464
GTGTCTCGACGGCTAAAGTCCAATGGTTCATCGCCATCACGACCTTACAGCCGCCTCTCGTTGCGCCCTGGCTAGAACCACCAGCACCACAAAACATATCTGTAGCGGTGGGGTAAGTCTTCTTCATTTGCTGCGGCCTCCTGCCACTGCCTTCTGCTTGTGCTGCTTCTGCCCTAGCGCTGGCTGGGCTTTGGCCTTAGCCTCCAACGCTTCGGGTAAACGACTCAGCAATTCTTTCGCGGGTGGGCAACCTTTCGCTGTTGCACAAGCTGGGCAAAAGTAGCGCTGGCGTTTCGCCACAATCTGCACGGCGCTGGCAACCTTAAGGCACTGGCAACGGTAGCAACGGTGATAGGTCGGAAAGTTGAGCGGGTGTAGGGTTTTTGTGGGTTTCATTGGTTTTGCTCCATACAGAATGAGCCGCAAGATTTGCTCTTGCGGCTCTGGTTTGATAGGGATTGTTGCTTTGCTTAAATAGTTAAAATGTCTATGAGATCGTCTTGTCTAAGCTTGGTACTCAAACTCAAAAACCCAATCGACATCTTTTGAGACTAGACCTGCTAGTCTTTGAATTGGAATCGCTTCAATCGCTTGTATCTGCCCATATTGTCGATCTAACTGAACGGGCACCAGCGACTTAAATACACTTTTATTCTCGCCAAACAGTACCTCGACTGGATCTTCAGAAAAGCGGTTTGAGTCAGAAACTAATTTGGCCTCAGACTCTGCATCAGGTATCCATTGCCAAAAGTTTTCCAGTTCATATTCTTGCCCACTCGGATATGTCCAGCCTTCAGGCTGCTGATCCATTGGTGCAACGATTCCTTTATGGGGGCCGATCCATAACCTTGCATGAGAACCAACTAACCGTATTAGGGGTATGGCAACGATTCGTGTCTGGAAAGGACACATCTCCTGAAAGCCTTATCTGAGAAGAGTTTCAGAGGTCAATTTTGATGGTTATTGGCTAAAGCCCAGAACAGAATGAAGAACTAAAGGGCATTACTTTTGAACGACAAAATCGTTGAAAGCGTTGTCCAGATTGAGAAGTAGAAGGGATTCGGCAAGGTCTTGCTGGGTATGAGGATTCATGTGGTTTCATAGTTTCCCATACTGATTTTCCTGAGTTCTATGGATGGATCCCTAGTTTCAAGACTGCTCCAAGGTGTGATCAATAGATCTTCTGTGAAGTGTTTGGGGACACTGGGTAAGGGGTTTATCGACTTGTAGCACTTTAATCTGTCCAATAAGCTGCATGAAAGTATCTCATTAAAGCTAGTATAAAAAAGTATGCTAAATATATACTTTTAGTAAATTTTGACTATCATTTAACATTCGACTTTTCAGGTATTTGTGATACTATCTCTATAGTATTAGAGCTAAAATTATAGGTATTTAAAATCGTATACTTATCTAAAGAACGCTCGACAACCAAAGTGTACTATCTTTGCATCGTAAGCTAATACCTTTTCAGAGTAAACTTTTTAGACATGGAACAATTTATCAGAATTCAATATCAGCCTTATTAGAATTCAGTAGTCTTTCCCCAACTTGCAATACCAAAAAGTAACATCAAAGTAATCCGGTAAAGTTATTTAAAAAGCTCTCATTGATTTACTTTTAAGGATTATTAAAAATATTTTCTTTCAAGTCTTATTTGCTTGCAAAAGTAGCAATTCATCAGAGTACAAACTTGATATGCAGAGTATAGGTTGTACTCTGCTTCTGAAAACTATGACTTAACCCTGAAAAGGATCCCAAAATCTCCATTCTGTTCAAGCAAAATGTAAAAAATTGAAAAATTGGTCTCTGAAATGATTGCTACGTGAGGCTTTCAGGAGA
>JANLSD010000186.1:0-2010 GCA_031362245.1 Acaryochloridaceae cyanobacterium OTE_25_metabat_464
GGTAGCCCATGATGAAGCGGCCTTCCAACGAACCCTAGCTCAAATGAGAAACAGCACTGAAAGGCCAATCGAGGTATCGGCTGAGGAGTTACTGAACCGAGCTAAAAAGCACTTTGGCCTGACGCTGGCTGAACAAAAGCAGGCACTCGAACATCTACTAATTGATGAAGATCTGACGGCCTACGGCTTGATGAATGCCATCACCCGAACAGCTCATGACCCTGCATCCTACGACCGAGCGAGTGAATTGGAAGCCATCGGGTCGAGGGTTCTTAATGTGACAGATGCTCAATGGCGAGAACTGGCGATCGCCTAATAGACCGCGCCAACCTACAGCCCCGCCGATGCAGTTGCAGACGCGGGGCGATCACCATTCAGGAAAATCGCAAAGGAAAAAAACATGGCATCCAAACACATGCAGCGAGGTCGTCAGTCTCTACGCGCCCTAGAGCGGCACGAAAAGGAGGCTAAAGCCGCTTCAAAACAGCCAAAGCCGCAGCCGGAAAGCTTTGGTACTGTTGAAGCTATTGATCCTGAGATTGAGATTGAGATTGAGCAAATGAGCAATTCTAGTCTGGGTATAGCATTGAGCAATGTCAGAAGAAAGCATCTTAAAAATGATGGGACGAGAAAGCTAGCTTCTTACGGAAAAACTGACGATTTCAAAAGACTTCAGCAATTAGAAGTGGAATGGAAAAAGAGACTCAATACTTTTTAGCCCACCACCGACCAACCAAGCAGCGCAGGCAGCAGCTTGACAAAAGCTATGCGATCGCTGAGTCAGAATCATTAAATTTAATGGAGCGAATACAGAAATGGCGAGTTTTTATTGTTTAGCGGATGGCGACCTTCAAGAGTTGCTCAAAGAGTTACCGATTGACCAGGGCATAAAACTGAAAGAGAGGCTATCGTCAGTTTTGGATTATCTCGTTTGGACAGAATTGGATGCAAAAAATGCTCTTCAAAGCGTTTTAGATCGTAGAAATACAAAGCCGTCTTCTCAAGAATTTGAAGAACTTCTTAGTCAATTTTTGTGTGACTCTTTCGAGTGTGACGCTACAACAGAGCGGGTCAATGATTATCTTTACGAGTTGGCAAGGAATTTCTTGGATGGACATCCCGCATTTATCGGATGCACTACCGTACCGGAGCTTGAGGAATCTAGAGATTAAGTAACCCCTAGCCCGCACTAGAGCCACCGCCAAGCCTCAGCGCCTCAGTTCTCGCTGAGGTTTGCTTTTGTTGGGGCGGTAGTGGAGGCGATCGCCTATCCTCAGCATTCGCTAGAATCAACGCTTGCATACACACACCACATAGCCCCGCCATTGCCCAGCTTCAGCAGCAGCGATCGCGGGGTTTTCTATTGCCCAAAAAGGAGGTGAACCCATGACAGAACAATTAAGCCTTATCCCAGATAAGCTAATCACGCCCAAAGCGCGAAAGGTAGTTCTTACGGATCTACCAGAGGACTTAATCGGGCCAGAACCGGAGCCAGCGTTTATCGACTCGATTAGAAAGTTCGGCTTTTTGCAGCCCATCGTTCTACTGGAGCATGACAACATCTATCAGGTGGCCTGTGGTCGCCGTCGCATCAGGGCAGCTCGTGCCCTAGGGCTAATTTCCATCCCTGCACAGATTTACCCGCTAGGCTGGACACCCGCGTCCGTCCTAACGCTGATTGAGAATACCCATCGAAAAGACAACCTACCCGCGCAACTGGACGCGATCGCCACCCTCAGACTAAGCGCAACCCCTGAAGAGATTTGTACCGCCGTGGGCATCACGCACCAGGAGTTAAATCAAGCAGTCAGGATGCTGGATGCATTGGTACCTGAATTACGGGATGCAATGAAAGAGGGGCGCATCAAAACGACCACCGCCAAGCAAGCGGCAAAGCTACCCGTAGAGCAACAGCGCGAACTAGCCGAGCGCGATACCATCAAGTCCAAGGATGTTGCAGCTTATCGCCAAGAGGAGCCGATTGAAACGACTGCACCATTGCCGAATGTG
>JANLSD010000212.1:0-15025 GCA_031362245.1 Acaryochloridaceae cyanobacterium OTE_25_metabat_464
GCTTGGATGACCACGAGCGTCCAGACCCCTAAAAGCCGAGAAGGCGTTTATACCCAGGTTGAGCGATTGGCTGTCCCCGCGCTGAATGAATTGTTTATGGACTTTAAGGCCCATAACGCCAGTAACCTTGAAACCCCAACCAGGGATGCCGTCAATCAATCCAGTTTTATTCGCTCCTTTGTGCAGGCCATTGGGCGGCCCAAAGCCATTGCAGATGCTGTGATTTCTGTGGTGATTCCAGATGTGATGCGAGCTGACCTTTCCAAGCAAAACGGCAGCTATTTGGGGACACAGCTCATTGATAACTTTGGGGGGAGACGACCGAAGGATGATGTCATTGATGTCACGGCGTCCGTTGTCTTTGGTGATGCGGTGACAGGCATTAAAGATGGTGCCATTCCAGGATTAACCAGCGATAACGTTGGGCCTAATAATGCAAACTTCCGCGATACCTTCCCTTACCTAGGCGATCCGCTCTAAGACCTATGAACTGTAACTGGCGAAGACTACGACAGTTATTAATTTTGGTCTGCTTTATATTGGCACTCGGAAATCCTTCTGCTCTGGCCTTAACTGGCAAAGACTCATTCTCTGTTAGTCAGATCCAGGCAGAAGGGTCTTCAGAATTGGTGTTCCCAGACTATTTACAGCGCTCCAAAATTATTAGCACCTACGAAGCGGAAGTTCGTAACACTCCTGACTCCTTCTTGCTTTTACGATTGCTGGCTGGACAATACCTGAAGCGTTTTCGCGAACGGGCGGATGTGGAGGATTTATTACGGGCAGAGCAGGCATCTCGCCAAGCGCTTTCGCTTCAAAGTCATCGAGATCGCGCATCTTCAATGATTTTAGCCTCTGCTTTGCTCTCCCAGCACCGCTTTGGGCCTGCGCTGCAAGTCATCACAGAGGCGCAGACATTTGCACCAGATGACCCCAATCTCACGGCCTTGAGTGCGTCGATTCAGATGGAGTTGGGCCACTATGAAACCACCGAGCATCTGCTACAAACGTTGACTCAATCAACAGAAAACTCAGGTCACAACGCGATTCGGGCACGCTACCTAGAACTGACGGGAGACCTTGCCACTGCGAGGGATCTGCTGAACGCAGCAACGGAGCAGATGGATGCATTTTATTCAAACTCAGCCGAGACCCGCGCTTGGTTCCATGTGCGTTCAGGGGATTTATCCTTTGCAGCGGGGGAACTGCCCCTTGCCGAACAGCGGTATCAAGAGGCGCTCAATCTTTTCCCTCAAGATACGGCTGCGCTGACGGGGCTTGCCCGACTGTATACCGCACAGCATCGTTGGCAAGAGGCTCTAGACGTGGCAAATCGCGGTATTGAGTGGGTGCCGTTACTAGAGACATTGGCCTATAAAGCTGATGCTCAAAGGGCGCTCAGAGACGCTGACGGGGTAATGGAGACAGAAGGGCTGATGGAGGTGGTGGCGCACCTCAGTAAAGTCCAGGGCATTTATGACCGAGCGTTAGCCGTGTACTACGTTGACCACGGCATTCACCTCCCTGAAGCGCTTGAGATTGCACGACGAGAGGTTTTGGTGAGAGATGACATTTATGCAGAAGATACTCTGGCTTGGGCTGCGGCAGCGAACCATCGCTGGAAAGAGGCTCAGCAGGCAGTTCAGCAAGCCACTCGGTTGGGGACACAGGATGCGCTCATCCTGTTTCATGCGGGGATGATTGCGAAGGAATGCGGCGATCGCCCCACCGCTATCCTTCATCTCACCCAAGCCCTAAAACTCAACCCTCAATTCCACCATAGGTATGCAGATGAAGCCCGCCAAGCCCTGTCAAATCTAGCTTCTGTCCCATCTAACAGCTCAACATCTTCTTCATTATGAGAATTTTGCTGCACGGTTTCACCTGGGTCATTGTTTTTGCCGCGTTATTGGGTCTTTGGGCACCCCTCGCCGAGGCTCATCCTCTGGGTAACTTTACGATTAACCAGTATTCGGGTCTGCAAGTTTCCCGTGAGGGCGTAGGCGTTGACTACGTACTGGACATGGCCGAAATTCCCGCATTTCAGACCATCAACCGGATGGATGCCAACCATAACCGCAAGCCTGACCCAGCGGAAAGACAAGGTTATCCCGAAGCAAAGTGCAAGGAAGTAACCTCCCATCTCAGCTTAAAAATTGACCAGCAGCCATTGCCGCTTTTGGTCAAACGCTCAACCGTCGAATTTCCCCCTGGTGTGGGTGGATTAGCCACCTTGCGTCTTACCTGCACTTTAGAGGGTGAAACGGCTTTGGTTGGAACCCATCAGGCGATCGCATTTGAAAACAACCTCTACCCTGAACGCTTAGGTTGGCAAGAAATCACGGTTGTCGCGAAGGATGTCGCCATCCAAGGCAATTTCAAGGCAGATAGCATCACTAAACGTCTAACCGACTATCCTACCGATCTGCTCAGCAGCCCGCTCAATCAGCGTCTGTTGTCCCTTGAGGTGAATCCAACTCAGATGCTGAGTCCACAAATGGAGCAGGCTTCTCCAAAATCCTTGGGTCTCTGGGGCAGCGCACTATTGGATCGCAGCAATAATGCATTCACAAGCTTAGTCACACAAGATGAACTCACCTTTTCGACGGTTTTAATTGCGCTGATGACCGCATTTGTTTGGGGTGGGTTTCACGCCCTGTCTCCAGGGCATGGCAAAACGATTGTTGGCGGCTACTTAGTAGGTTCTCGGGGCAACATTAAGCACGCTCTTTTTCTAGGCTTAACGGTGACAATCACTCATACGGCTGGCATTTTTGCCTTGGGGCTTTTGATGTTAAGCACCTCCCAATTTGTGCTCACAGAGCAGCTATATCCTTGGCTAAGCTTACTGTCAGGTTTATTGGTCATGGGCATCGGATTTAATCTCTTGATGCGTCGATTGAAAGGGATTCACAATCACGATCATCATCACACCCATGAGCATCACAGCCACGATCATAGACATGAACATAGCCATAAACCTCATTCGCATTTACCGCCACTGGGTGCCGATGATGCCCCCATTCCTTGGTCGAGTCTTTTAGCGCTGGGGATCTCAGGGGGACTGCTGCCTTGCCCATCGGCGCTGGTGGTGTTGCTGAGTGCGATCGCCCTAGGTCGAACGGGCTTTGGACTCTTGCTGGTCTCTGCGTTTAGCTTAGGACTCGCTGCGGTATTGACAGGGATTGGCATACTCCTCATCTACGCAAAAAAACGTTTTGAACAAATGCCACTTCAACTACCAGGGAGCAATTTATTGCCTTCCATGAGTGCCTTGTGTATCACATTACTAGGGTTAGGAATCACAATTCATGCCATCCCTGGCTCTGTTTTGTAGCTAATCTATCCAATTTTCAAAAGATCTGGCCTTAAAAAGTTACCTAGGAGAGAAAAATGAAAAAATTCAGTCTGCTATTTGCAATTACTGCTCTCAGCGTTATGGGTTACTTTGAAATCAGCGTATCGCAAGCTGAAAAACTTTTTTGGCTCAGGGTAGGAATGTAGCGAATATTCTAATGTTTAAAACGTAATCTTTTATTTTTCAATATCTCATTAAAATCTTTGATTTTCTCGATTTGATGCCTACAAATATTATGGATTCATCAAAATCTAACTCATGCAGAAACTCAATGAATTATAAAGCCTTCACGTTTGTAGTAACTTGTAGCTTCTTTTTGGGCACAACCCTATTCTCTGTGAAGGTTCCTGCACTTGCAGACGAGAGAAAAATCGTACAAAACAATAGTCCTCAGATAAAAGTACCTCAATCGATTGGAGGATTAAAAAATCAAACTCCACCGAGTAACTCTGCTGATTCATTATTAGATGGCAAAAATCCCTTAATCATTCAAGGGACAGAAAGTCAGCCTGCTCCCTCTGGAATCATTCCGGCGGGTTCAGGCATCGTGGCTAAAACTCTGATGCAGATTGTTACTGATCCAGAGCGAAAGTATGCTGTACCAGTCACAATGATCACTGTTCTTCCCATCTTTGATACCAATGGTAATCCCATTATTCCTGCTTCTACATTGTTGACAGGCAGAATTGAAAAACGAGACGGCGGGGATGAGATTATTATTGAAAGCCTCTTATATAAAGGAAGAGTTATTGATTTAGACACTATTGGTAGGTTAGTACCTGCCCAAATCAGGCCCGAAAATTTCGGTCAATTTATAACGCCTCCAAAGTCCAAGACCAGTTCAGTTTTTGATGCTGTTCGAGATTCTTCTTTCTCCGGCATACTTTTAAGCGTTGCCCTGAGTAACACTAATGACTCTGGTCGTCAAACTGTAAATCCTCTTTTGATTGGCACCTTGGCAGCAGATGTATTGTTTAGAGGATTGTCTGCAATCACGGAAAAATCTCCGAAACCATTTCCCCCTATAGTCGATATTCCCCAAGACTCCATTCTTGTATTTGCATTGCGAAAAGATCTTCTTTTGCCAGAAATTCCCGCAGAAAATACCCCGCTAATAAAAACAGATGGAATACGATGAGTAAATCTAGTTTTTGACAGTTCTGTTGGGTATTTAAATACAGGGCTATTTCATTTAAAAGTATCTACAAGCATAATTTTTGTGAATTTGAAAAACATTCATGACCTATTGAGGCGGAAGACTCTGTAAAGAATCAGGCTGCTGCGAACCACGATAGCTTGTGCGCGGGTTGGCGACGTACTTTTGGACTAAGCGGGGCAAATCGCCTCGGTGGCCCATCACAATCACAATATCCTTTGACTTCAATTCTATAGACTGATCGGGGTGAATCGTTGTGGAGCCATCTTCTGCTCGCCGAAGGGCCACCACAATAAAGGTGCCCTTGCCTCGGACTTCGATCGCACCAATGGTGGTGCCAACAATGGGTGAATCCGGCATCACCACCAGTTCATCCACCTGGATATCCACCTGAGACAGCAGCTCATTGAGGGTTTGGCGTCCGTCATCCTGGCTCAGAAAATCTTGGGTGATGGGATGGGTGATCATATAGGCCATCCGCTGGGCGCTAATGGAGGCAGGCAGCACCACTTGATCAGCGCCAGCGAGCTTAAGCTTTTTCTCTGTACTGGGCAGTTCCCCCCGGGCAAAAATGCGCAGGGTGGGGTTGAGTTCCCGTGCGGTGAGCGTAATGTAGACGTTAATGGCATCATCGGGCAGTACCGTCGCCAAGACCTTGGCCCGATGAATCCCCACTGCCAGCAAAATGGGTTCCTCTGTGGCGTTGCCGAACTTGACCAGGTAGCCCAGAGACTCCGCCATTGCCACACGCTCTGAGTCATGGTCAATGACCACAAAATCAAGCTTTGACTTCGACAGTTGCCGCGCCAAAATTTGGCCCATGCGTCCAAAACCGCAGACAACGACGTGCTTGCGCAACGACTCAATATCACGATTCATGCGTCGTACTCCAATGGCTTTATTAATTTCGCCTTCCGTCACCATCTGGAGAAATGCCCCCACGATGTACACGGCAGAGGTGGTGCCTGCAATGATGACGCAGATGGTAAAGACTCGCAGGAGAGGGTTTGTAATGGGATGAACTTCACCGTAGCCCACCCCAAATACCGTGATTACCACCATATAAATGGAGTCCAGCCACGACCAGCCCGCCAGTCTGTAGCCTACAATAGCCACCAAGAGGGTTGTCAAAAAAAACAACGCACCAAAAACAACGCGCTTGAGGGAGCTATTCATCGGAGACGCTTAAGTGTTTGAATGGCGTAGGGCGATCGCAGCGGGGAGACGGATTGAAGATTTTGCTCCAGGATATCAGTAAAGCCTACCGTCAACGGTCGGTGGTAAACCATGTGACGGTGACGGTCAATCGGGGTGAGATCGTCGGGTTGCTAGGGCCGAATGGAGCGGGCAAGACCACCACATTTTATATTGCGACGGGCCTAGAAAAGCCGGATCACGGCAAAGTATGGCTGGATGGTCGAGATATTACGCGATTGCCCATGCATCAGCGCGCCAAGCTGGGGATTAGCTACCTGCCCCAAGAACCCAGCATCTTTAGAAATCTCTCGGTGCGCGAAAATTTGCTGCTGGCGATGGAACAAACCCAGGTGCCTCGTCATCAATGGCCTAAGCGACTCAACTTTTTAATTAATGAGTTTAATTTGCAAAAGGTCTCGGGGAATTTAGGACTTTCGGTGTCCGGTGGCGAACGTCGTCGCACAGAACTGGCACGGGCTTTGGCGGCTGGCACGGAAGGGCCGCTGTTTTTGCTGCTGGATGAACCCTTTGCAGGGGTTGACCCTATATCCGTCGCGGATATCCAAGAGATTATTTCTCGACTGCGCGATCGCAACATCGGTATCCTCATCACAGACCACAACGTCCGCGAAACCCTCGCCATTACCGATCGGGCTTACATTATGCGAGAGGGGCGCGTCCTCACCTCCGGTACCCCCGATGAACTTTATAATGACCCTATGGTGCGTCAGTACTATCTCGGCAGCCAGTTTCAGCGATGACGCCCCATTCTTTACGAATGTCTCAAACCTTAGGGCAGCAGCGATGGCCTTGGCTTCCAAGGCTCTCGGTTTTAGATCGGTATGTGCTTCAAGAGTTGTTCAAGCCCTTTTTGTTTGGCGTGGGCATTTTTTCGGCTGTGGGTGTATCGGCAGGGTCGCTGTTTACGCTGCTCCAGCAGGTCACGTCTACGCAGATTCCCCTCGAAATCGCCCTGAAGATTTTGCTGCTTCAGGTGCCCCGCTTTATGAGCTTTGCCCTGCCGATGGCAATTTTGCTGGCGACTTTGCTGTGTTTGGCACGGCTTTCGAGCGATCGCGAATTAACCGCGCTCCGGGCCTGTGGCGTAAGTTTTCCCCGGCTGCTGGCTCCCATTTTGGTATTTTGCCTGGGCGTGATGGGGTTAATGTTTGGTCTCAATGAAAATCTGGTGCCCTTTACCCAGTATCAATCCAAGCTGATGATGCAGCAGCCCGCCCTAGAAGGCAAACTCAACCTACAAGACAAAAATGTCTTTTATCAAGAATATGGGCCTGATCGGGAGGTTCGTCGGTTTTTCTATGCCCAAAGCTTTGATGGTCAGTCCATGCAGGCGTTGACCATTTTAGATTTAACCCAACGCAATGCCAACCAAGTGATTTCAGCAGAACGGGCCACTTGGGATCCGAAGGAAAGTCGGTGGCAGTTTCAGAATGGTAAAATCTATCGCGTGACGGCAGACGGCAGCGACCAAAGCGTTGCGGCATTTAAGGATCAGGAGCTTTATATTCCCAGAGACCCCTTAGACTTGGCCGCACCTCAGCAGGATATTGAGGATATGTCGATTGCCGATGCACGGGGCTATTTAGCCGAGCAGCGACAAACAGGAGACGCTGTTAAGCAGCGGAAGGCAGAACTTCATATTCAACAGCAGTTCGCCCTTCCGGTGGTGACGCTATTGTTTGGGATGATTGGCAGCACTTTGGGAACGTCCATGAAACGGGTGTCAAACAGTACAGGCGTTGGGATTTGTATCCTGATTGTGCTGGGGTACTATTTCTTTGGATTTTTAATGACCAGTCTGGGCAATTTGGGGATTCTGTCGCCCATGGTGGCAGCTTGGTTGCCCAATGTGGCGATCGCCCTTACTGCCGCAGGGTTACTAGCAAGGGTTGATCGCTAGAGTGCAGGATGATGCGGGTTAAGCCAGCGTGCTCAATATCCCAGTTCGTTAAGGCTTCAGTTGCAACACTCATTCCTCACAATTGAGTAATCACAGGCATAAAAATTTGGCCTATAAACCACTTCTTTATGCAGAGGATAGGATTGATATAGGGTTGCATAGCAAACGAACCAGACGATTTCTGTGTAATTACCCTTGCTGATTTTGATTTTAATGTGTATAGCTTTTCAGAAAACCCCGTAGATCTGAATATTCAGGCAAAAACTTGGATGTAGATGGATTATTTAGAGCTGTACTGGGGAAGTATAGATTTATATCCAAATTTATGATTTCAATCTGTGTGTGCAACATCCAGGCGTAGGTGAGTGAACAGTAGATCACAAACACTTGCCGCTCGATTATCTATGCCTGAATGAAAAGGGCTGTGAGAACACACTGTGTCATAACCGTCTGGATTGGACGAGTCGAGTTTGGTTGGAGTTTTGACTTCGATCTCATTTGATGACGCTATTCATCTCACTCATGCACAACATTTTAAGACAAGGGGGGCTACTTGATAGAAACTATGGACTCAAAGCGCAAGGCATCACCTAAAGCCCAAAAGCGGGTATCTTCACCTCGAAGTAAGGGTGTTCAAACACTATCGACTCAAGACGGATCTGTCTTGGCCAGTACGACACCCCCACTGTTAGATTCTGCTGAAGACAGCGGCATGGTGCCAATGGCGATCGCCCAGTCCCCTGCCCCCCTCAGTAAAGGTCGGCGGATTCAAGGCTATGAAACAGATTGGCAACGATGGGACCAACTAGCCCAGCAGTTTGGCGACCAAAAGGAAGCTCAGGCCCTGCTGTTTCACCAGCTTCTCCAAATGGCTGAATCTCAATCCCCTGAATCTCAAATGGCTCAAACTGGGGCACTGAAGACAGCGGCTTCGTTTACAGCGGACGAGGCCATCGTATCCTCAGAGCAAACTATGGCTGAGTTAGTCACTCATATTCCTTCGCTGTTGTCCACCATGACATCGTTGACGGTTCAGTTTCAGCAAAATCAACAGCAGCAACAGCAGCTTAATCTTGTGCTAGCGCAGGTTTTGCAGGCACTCACCAGCGGCAGTAGCCAACTCTTGAGTGATTTCCGCCAAACGGGTCGTAAATCCAGTGAGGTATCGGCAGTGGCAAAAGAGAGTTTTAAGACTCTCGACAGTCAGAATCTTAAGAAAAGCCATGCCAAGGGCAGTGCTGAGGAAAAACTGAAGCGGGCGTTTGAGGCAATTGTTAACTATAACGAAATGCCCAATCATACCAATGCCGACATGTGGGCAATCAATCAGAATGCACTGGCCGAATTGACGGGATGCAACCGTCCTGCCATTAAGCATTTCTTGAAGCAGTATGCTGCTGCCATTGAGCTTCACCACCAGGCGAATGGCTTGCTGCCTCGTCATAACTATGCCCACGGCAAACTGGGTACCAAGATCACTGACATTATTGCTTGGTAAAATCAGGCCGTAAGACCGTTGCTTAGGGTTACTGAGCGCGTTCCCAAAGGCGGCTAATTTCTTGTAGGGTTTGCAGCGGTGGGGATTCAACGGTTGAAATCGTTGGCTTCACCTGCGCCCCAGGAATGTTTTTCTGCCAAGGACTTCCGGCAACGGATTCGATGGGAACAGCGGGGTTGATAGGCCGAAATCCGTACTGCACCAAGACAGATTGATACTCCGGTTGCGTCAAGGCGTTTAAAAAGGTCTGGGCAGCTTTTGCCGTATTTTGATCGATGTTGCGCTGCACGATGGCTGCCGTTGAGGTGGTTTCAACGGTTGGGCTAATCTCGTAGATCTGATAAGGCTGGTTTTGAGACGTTTTGGATTGGCTCCATCGCGACAGGGCAATACTTTCGTAGTCTGTGGCGATATCCGCTTCGTTGGCTCCTTTTGCCACAAATTCTTGCAGCAAAATATCGCTGGAGCGAGCGGGCTGGTATACCGAGTGCTTTACAAAGTTAACCAAGGACTGCGCTTCTCGGGTGTTCAAGTCTTTGGTTGTAAGGGTGGCCTGTTGTAATTTTGACTCTAGCCATAGACCCAAGGTAAGCTGACCGCTGTTGGAGCGAGTGGGATCGGTCATTTTAAAATCAAAACTCCCCCAAGCCGCCGGACTGCCAAAGCTGCCCCAGTTCTGGGCCTTCATGGCCTTCTCAATGCGCTCCCAGCGAAATTTGCCATCGGGGAATAGTGCTTTGCCGCGCTCTGTCCAGGCGATCGCCACGAGCCTAGTTTTGGCAATCGGCAGTGGCGCACCATAAAATGCAGGGCTACTATTATGCGCCTGCCACCGAGTTTCTAAGTCTTTCAGCAGCTCCCCATTGGCTGGAATGAGCACCGTGGGCTGAAAGTCATTTTTATCGTCAATGTACCGATTCACCATGTCCAGAGAACCCTGGGTTTTGAGGGTGATGTTGATCTCAGGATGCCGCTGCTGAAACTGTGGAATAATTTTCTGAAGGGGTTCCTCCAGTTCGGTGCCGCTGACGATGGTGATGGATGCAGGCTGGTTGCCAGGAAGGGGAGCATAAGCCAACCCCAGTGCCGCGACAATCATGGCGATGGAAATATAGGGCGATCGCTGCTGTTTTGCCATAGTCTTTTCCGATACTGGATTTGTCCTGTTCAAGGTTTACGTCTAGCCCCAACGCTGTGATCGCACTTCCCACCCCCGCATCTCGTCACTCACCTCCGCCACAGGACGTTCCAATCCATCCACCGTATCCAACGGCTTTATCGGTAGTGTGGTCTCAAGCGTTGCATTTGCAGATTGACCACAAGCTTCATGACAGCGAACAATCCAATGCTGGGGTGAGTCTTCCGATTGTTTGAGCGCCATCAACACAAGGTTGTCTGGAAACCCAGAAAAGAAACTGTGTTCTTGATCCAGTCTGCCTAATGAAGGCTCAGAGAGATCTACGGTCTGTGCGATTAAAGGGCGGTTTAGTTCATAGCCCTTTTGATGGGTTTTGGCCTGTTGCCAATTGCCGGAGTGAGAATAAAGCGCGTAGGTGAAGGAGTGAGAGCCGCGATCGCATCCTTCATCAGGCCATTGCGGACTACGCAACAGGGTTAACCGAAGACAATCTGGCTGCGCGTCATAGCCATACTTGCAATCATTCAGCAGACTAATACCATAGATTTTTTCTCCAACCTGGGTTAGATCAGCCCAGTGCAGGGCGGGAACTTCCCATTTTGCCTTTTGATGATCTGTGAGTGGTTGTGGATTTGGTAAAGTGGCGCGTTCAATAGTCCCACAGGGCGTTTCATAGGTGGCATAGTCTGCGGAAAAATTGAGCGGGAATGCAGCCTTGACCAGAACATGGGTTTCTTGCCAATCCACATGGGTTTCGATGTTTAAAACGGAGGAACCCCATGCCAGAATGTAATCTTGCGTAAAAATAGACTGCCGCCATTGCAACACAACGCGCAAATGTTGTCTGAGTGGATGAGTACTAATCCATTCAATCTTTTTAAGGGTGGCAGATTCTAAGGGATGCTCGACATAGTTAGGGTCAATATTCCACGCATCCCAGTATTGGCCTTGATCTTGGAAAAACTGAAGCTGATTTCCAGCACCCCTTAAAATCTCTCGCGCATCTGAACAAGACCAAACAGACTTTAAAGTCCCAGTCTTAGAACAGATTTCAGCTCGCAAGTACCCACTATCTAATATCCAGTCCTTAGATCGGTCTAGTTTTATACCGCTTTTATCACGGGCAAAAGGCGCATACCAATACATGCAGTAACCCACCGAAGGGATGGATGGCATAAAGTAAATCGTTCGCCCCTCGCAATAGCTCACTTCAGCCATTCCATGTTCATCTCGAATTGTTCCAGTGGTTGGGAGATGATCAGGAAGTTCCCAAGAGACGAGTTCATTTCTGCGTTGCCAGTTAAGGGAGTTAAAGACGATTAGGGGAACTGCATTGCGCGCAGGTGGAAATTGTAAATTGACTTGGGCGGCGATCGCCTCCAGTGCCTTCTCCCTTATTTCCAACGCCATCTCCTGCGCCAGTTCCCATTCCTGATTTGCATCTACAAACACCTCTGGAATCGAGGATCCGGGTAAGATGTCATGGAACTGGTTGAACAGGACTTTCTTCCATGCGATTTCCAGTTCAGTTTTGGGGTAGGGAGAATTGGTGGTGAGCGTGGCGATCGCCGAGAACATCTCCGCTTCAGTCAGCAAATGCTCGCAGCGACGGTTATGGCGCTTTTGGTCAGCGTGGGAGGTATAGCAACCTCGATGAAATTCTAGATAAAGTTCATCATCCCAAACGGGAACGTCTTGAAGGGTATCTTCAACCTGCTGGCAGAACTGTGTCATGGTGCTGGATTTGAGCTGCGGAAATAAAGGCGACTGCTGCCACTTACGCGCCACCTCTAGCATGTCCCGCGTGGGGCCACCGCCATGATCGCCCACGCCAGGGAGCCAAAAGCTTTCTTGTAGGATGGTTTTAGCCTCCCAATCTTTGGCAAAATTGCTCATTTTGATCGGATCGATGGATTCCCCAATGGATGGGGTCATGATGCTAAAAATGCGGGTGCCGTCGGGGGCTTGCCACCAAAATGCCTCGTGGGGAAACTGGGTGGTATCGTTCCAGCGTAGTTTTTGGGTCAGGAAATAGTCTACGCCGCCCTGCTTGAGGATTTGAGGCAGTTGGTTGCAAAAGCCAAAGCTATCGGGAAGCCATGCCACGCGGCTGATGTGTCCAAAGCGTTGCTGAGTGTAGCGTTGACCGTAGAGCACCTGCCTGACTAAAGATTCGCCACTAATCAGGTTCAGCTCTGGCTCTACCCAAAGCCCTGCGGCGACTTCCCAGCGTCCCTCGGCAACCCGCGCTTGGATTTGGGCAAAGAGGGCGGGGCGATGCTGCTCGATCCAATCGTAAAGGGCGGGGGAGGAGTGGCAAAAATTCAGCTCTTCAAAGTCTTTTTGCAGATTGAGGGCTGACACAAAGGTGCGTTCTGCGGCTTCCCAGGTTTCGGCTACAGGCCATAGCCACGCAAGGTCTAAGTGAGCGTGACCAATCCAGTTGATTTGCCGCTGTTTTATCCATTGTGTGAAGGGGACAAGTTGATGGCGTAGGTTTTGGAGGCTTTGATTAAAGGCGATCGCATCCCCAGTCTTTTCCCATGCAATACCCTTAACAGCATCCGCTAATGTCTCTAAATCATTGGGGCGAAAGGCGCTCACGTAAGTTTGCAGCACCGCCAGTTCATCGGCGACCATGCCTGGATCAATGTGATCGCATGTCGAGGGTTCGCAGAGGAAGTGCGATCGCACCAACGCCCCCGCATCATGGGTCGGACTCACCAGTCGGATCGCAACCGCCACAGACTCCCCTGGAACCAACGCCTCGGTCAAAATAACCCGCGCTGACGTATCAAAAAGGTCGCCCTGCTGTACCAGCACACCATTGACATAGACATCGGCCTGTTCTGCCCACCAAGTCATTGACAACCGCACCGTAAACCCAGCCAGCGGATAATTCGCTAAAGACTCAGGCATCTCGATCTCTTGCCCCAGCCACAGCACCTGCCGACCCGCAGGCCAAGCAATATGCTGGCGATCGTTGAGGTTAACGGGCTGCCAGGTTATCCATTGGTGAGGATCGCACTGAATCGATGCGTCTGCATCTTCAAGGCTCATGCGCCAGTCGGTTTGGCGATCGCACTGAGTCAGCTCACGTAGACGGGCGATCGCAGCTTCGATGCACTGGCTACAGATTTCCGCAGTAGAGGATTTTTCGCCCATAATTGACCATCGTGTTGACCAACATCCTTTCCATTATGGAATGAGTTGACCAAGCCCCAGGCATTACATTGAGAAGGATGGGGCAGGTGAGCTGACGCTGTGGCTTAACAAGCCTAAAAAACGAGCTAGGATCTGATTGGTTTTGGTCAGTTTCTATCATGGTTTTTACCCCTCCCGACCCATCTGCTCTCAATCAGTATCCGCATTGGAAACGGAAAGATGGTCTAGAGTGAAAAAAGCAGTCTAGCCTTGTGTCGTCAGCTCAACCCAATATATATAATGAATAGCCTATTGTCTCGAATCACTCAAATCCCTGGTCAGTGTGGCGGTCGCCCTTGTATACGGGGCATGAGGATACGGGTGAGTGATATTTTGGAAATGTTGGCTGAGGATGTTAGCATTTCAGAGATTTTGGCGGATTTTCCTGATTTAGAACACGAAGATATTCAGGCTTGTCTTTTGTTTGCAGCACGGCGTACTGATTTTCTGCGACTGACTGCATGAAGATTTGGATTGATGCTCAACTGCCACCAACATTGGCTACTTGGCTAAACAGTGCTTTTGCGGTAGAAGCTTATGCCTTGAAAGATATCGGGCTACGAGACGCTAGGGATATCGAAATTTTTGAGGCCGCACGCGTTGCTGATGCTGTGATGATGACGAAAGATAGCGATTTTATCGATTTTGTCTGTCGATTAGGAACGCCGCCTCGGATCATTTGACTGCCTTGTTGCAGTGTGACAAGTTACAGAATAATATCTGCCAAAATAGCATCTAGTTCAGACAGATAATCTCGCTTCTTATCTTGAGAGTCTCTAGGTTGCAGTGGTGGAGTCAGAATAATTTCTGCCAAAACAGCATCTAGTTCAGAGGGAGTCTTCTGCATGTTATCTTGAGAAGCCGCAGACGACGGCGGTGGCGACTGAACACCCCCAAAATGCTGCTGAATCCCAGCAATCAGCCGATCCATATTCCGATGAAAATCAGGATCCGATCGCACTTGAGCACCATTCCGATACGCCAACGGCTCCAACGACGGCGGCAGTTGCTCTGGCCCTGGCATCGAAGCCCCACCCACCAACACCGGAATCACCGGAATCTTCCGCTTCAGCGCTGACTCAATCTCAATCCTGACAAAATCTTGGGTACTGTCTAAACGGCGACGACCTCCCTCGTCTTTGGCCTCTAGCCACGTTCTACCCACCACCACCAAACACACCTGGCACTGGCTCACGGCCTCATCCAAATGCTCCCGAAAATCAACCCAAAGGGAATGCTATCCACATCCTTAAACACCGAATTCCGGTCAAAGGTTGATACGAGGCGATCGTAGATGCGACCCGTCACATCGCTGCTGTCAACTCGGCGGTAGGAAATGAAGATAGAGGTTCCCATTCCGATTTTCATCTAAAGAAATACAGTATCTCGTTGGCGTGCAAGGCACTGTGACCCAAAAGGCTCAGTAGATCACAAATGATGATCTTCCCAGAAAATTGTTACACTCGATCCCCCTCAATCCCCCTTAAAAAGGGGGACTTTGACTCTGAAGCCCCCTTTTTAAGGGGGTTGGGGGATCGAGTGTAAGAAGTTTG
>JANLSD010000234.1:0-3463 GCA_031362245.1 Acaryochloridaceae cyanobacterium OTE_25_metabat_464
TCCGCACCAACCCAGCACAGGCAAAACCCCAGCTTGCGGCAACATTCCCAACGCAGGAAAACAGCACCCACTCGCCGCTATGCCGCAGATTTGCATAGGCTTGGTCGGGTGCTGGCTGACGCGATGGCGATTGTTTTGCTGTAGCAGGGCGATCGCCAAAACCAATGCTTTCGATTAGCGATCGCCAAAGCGGGTGCCCTCATGCCGATAGCTGCGCTTGTTGTGCGGCTTGTCGCGCTGATTGCATGGCCTTGACCTCAATCTGCTGTACTCGCTGTTTGCTCACTCCCATGATCCGACCAATCTCCACCAATGACCGTCCCTCCTCCTGGCCTATCCCATAGCGCAATCCCAACACATACGCTTCGCGTTCGTTTATCGCTTGCAATATCTGTTCGGCTTTGGCGCGATCGCTCATTTCATCGAGACCCTCTTGTGGTGTTTCTCGGTCACTCGGCAGCAGATCAATTAAGCTTGTTTCACTGTCTTCTTTAGACACCGTAATGTCATAGGAGATCGCATCCTGCAATGACTTCAGGGTGAGGTTCCATTGGTCTTCGTTGAGTTCCATTGCCTTGCGTAATGTTTCAGGACTTGGCCTTTTGCCTGTCGCTTGCGTCATCTCGCGGGTGATCCGTTTAAGCTTTACGATCCGCTCGTTTATGTGCATCGGCAGACGGATCATCTTTGACATGTTACCGAGCGCCACCCTTATTCCCTGATTGATCCAAGCGAAAAGGTAGGTTGATGCTTTGTAGCCGCGTTCTGGGTCAAATTTTTCTATCCCACGATTTAACCCGATGGAGCCTTCTTGGATCAGGTCTTCAAATGGGAGTCCCATTTTCTGATACTTTTTGGCAACCTTGATGACCAAACGTAGGTTGCTCTGGATCATCTGGTTTTTTGCCCTTTGGCCTCGGTTCACAATCACAGGCCAGTCTTCAGGTCGTTCATTTTCCGGTAATTCCTGTAACCTCATCATGGCTTGAACCTGACGGCCTAGCTCAATTTCCTGGTCGCCCGTCAGCATCGGAAATTTGCCTGCACTCTTGAGCAGAAAACCGACCGCATCAGAGTCATTTTGCGTTTTACTCATCTTGACCCCTAAAACCTCAGCAGGATCTAGTTTTTCCCCTTGAGACAGTAAGATACAGCAATTCTGTCCATACGATCGCCACTCTCCAGAAAACGACGGCTTCACTACCGCTGTGCCTTGGCTTTATCTCAATGCTCTTGGCGCGATCGCCTTCTCCATCGCTTGACCCTGGCGGAACGAATGCCTGCGGTACTTGGCGATCGTCTTTGCTAAGGATGGCGGGGCGGGGCTGTGGTGTGATCGTAGGGCTGTGGTTGGCGGGGGCGGACGGGGGCTGGGCTGAAGTGGGGCTGAGTGATCGCCTTTCAGCGAGAAGTATCGCCCAGTTTTCTGTCACTAATATGCTCGATATCATACCTTTTAGGGAACTCTATCTGTTGGATGTAGGCTTCATAGCCTATAACTGTGAAGCCCTAAATTAAAAAACTTAGAGCAAAAGTATGAGTATGGATCCCCTTCTTGAAAACCTAAAAACTTTTAAATGGGCTTTAGCAGACCAAGATGAATCTAGCTATCAAGAAATTAAACGGAGGATCGCAACCTCTGGAAAAATGCGAAAGCTTTTAACCTACTCAGAGCTTGTGAAGGGAATTGATTTCCAGATTGGCTCAATAAATAATGGTAAATCGTTTAGGATGAACATTAGAGGTTGGACTGATCTTGATCGCCACATTATCGGTCAATTTCTTGGAAAATTGTCATGTGAAACCTATGAAAATCATGGATTTATGGCGAACGTCTTGGTAGTAGATGCCACGGAGGGAGTACCCAGCAAAAAATTTTTCGCCTGGATGGATGATGTAAATGCTATTTCAGACAAAAGTGAGAAAGAGATGCTTAGTTTCTGGGCTGACCATCTAAGATTAGCCCAGCAGTGGTATAGGCGAAATGGCTAAAACTTCAACGATCCCTGCTAATACTGAAAAATTTGATCTTTATCATGGCTTGAACCTGACGACCTAGCTCAATTTCCTGATCGCATCGGAAAAGTACCCAGACTCTTGAGCAGAACACCGACTATATCAGAATCATATTGCGCTTTAATCATCTTTACGCCTAAACCTCAGCAGGATCTAGTTTTTCTCCTTGAGACAGTAAGATACAGCAATTTTGCAACAATGATCGCCCTTCTCTCGAAAATGACAGCTTCACCGTCGCCATACCATACTTCTGCGGCGATCGCCAAACCCAAAGCCCCGCGCTAACCCACCACAGCAAAGCTCCAGCTTACAGCAGCCTTCCCAACGTAGAGAAACGGCTTCTCCTAACAGCCTTACCGCCGATTTTTCAACATTCAGTAAATACACCGTTTTACTCTAATTCATCTTCAAATTCAGACTCATCAGGTTCTTCTGGGTAAAATTCTGGAGTAGATACTCGATTCGACCATAGATTACTACTTGTTAACTCCTCATTGAACTGACTTAATAATGCCTCGACAAAAACCGAGATTTTCTTAACAGAATCTTGTGGATCTAAATAATTATGGGCAGAACTCGTAAATAAACCTTGAAGTGCAGATCCGGCTAAATGCACTCGAATATCATTAGGAACCTCAACTCGGCTCAAAAATTCTAAACGAGCAAGCTGCGAAATCTTCAAAACTGAGCAACGCTCTCGAAGAAAATTTAGATTAACTTTAATTTCATTCCTTTTACCACAAATTTCTTTGTACTCATTTAAAGCATTTTGGTATGCTGAATTTAAGCTAAGAGCTTCTTTTCTAGCATAATCTCGCTGACTCTGATTTTTTAATTCTGCGTTGCTATAAATTGGCTTACTAATCTGCCACTCTAAATCATCTATTTCTTTCTTTATATCTTGGACTTGCGATTCTAGTTTTAAGTATTCTCTTGAAGCATCTAAAATTGCCTGTGGATAATCTACCAATTCCATTGCAAATAAATTTTCCAATATGTCATCAAAATTAGTATTCCCTATTCAGTCCCAGCCCTAACCCGCGCACAGCACAAGCCACGCGATCGCCTCCACCATCGCTTAACCACTTCCAAGACCTGAAAATCTAGCCCAACCTATTCCCTAAATCACCCCCACAACCCCCTCCCGCACCCATCCTGGACACATGATCGCCATCATCCCCAGCAAACGCGCCACCACAACCCTATCGGTCGCCGCCAAAATCCGCGCCCAAGCCTCGCTACCGAACCCCAGCGCAGTAGCCGCCACAGCTTCAGCTACCCCCTGCGGGTCATCCTCAAACGCTGCAACAAGCTCCCCCAGACATTCCGTTAGGGTCGAGTGACAGGTCGCCCTGTCACCCTCCCATTCAAAACCGTGCTTGCCACTTTCACGGCACACGGCTCCTCAACAATACGGCTGTTGTCAGCAGCACCAATCACCCTGGTC
>JANLSD010000235.1:0-1747 GCA_031362245.1 Acaryochloridaceae cyanobacterium OTE_25_metabat_464
CACGATCTCAAAACGCCAATTTTAGGCGCAATCGAAACCCTAAAAGCCTTCCAAAAAGAGCAGTTTGGCGCAGTGCAGCCCACTCAGCAAAAAGTATTAGATACGCTCACCCGCAGCCATCAAACCAGCCTACAGCTCCTAGAAACGTTGCTGGATGTCTACCGCAACGATACCGAAGGACTCACGCTTCATTTAGCGCCCCTCGACTTAAGCCCGCTTGCTGAAGAATCTGCCAGCACGCTTCTAGACCTTGCCGCTGCTCGTCGTGTGCATATTGCGTTTAGCTACGGCGCATCAGATTTCCGGCGATCGCTTTGGGTGAATGGCGATGCCCTTCAGCTTCAGCGCGTGTTTGTTAACCTGCTTGTGAATGCCATTCATCATTCTCGACGGGGCGATCGCATTGAGGTCATGTTAGAGTCTCAGCCCTCATACCAAGTCGTCAGAATTTTAGACACAGGCGCAGGCATTCAGCCTGATGAGTTTGCCCACCTGTTTGAGCGGTTTTATCAGGGGCATGGCGATCGTCAGGCAAAAGGATCTGGCCTAGGACTCTATCTATCGCGTCAGATTGTTGAAGCTCATGGTGGTATTATCTGGGCAGAAAATCGACCTTCCTCTCCAGCGGGTTTACCTCAAGGCGCAACGTTTGGGTTTAAACTGCCAGTAATGTTGGTTACATCCTCTCAACGTACATTACATGAGTCCTCCTCCCCTTCGGATTTTACTCATTGAAGACGATGAACTGTTTAGGCTTGGTCTAAAAGTGAGGCTAGAGCAAGAGCCTGGACTAACAATTGTGGCAGAAGCAGAAGATGGAGAAAGGGCACTCGAATTAGTCAGTCAAGTGCAGATCGATCTCGTCATGCTCGATGTAGGGCTTCCAGGGATTGGAGGGATTGAAGCCTGTCGCCAGATCAAACTGCGACATCCTAATTTGCCCATTCTGGCATTAACGTCTCATGCTCAACCCATTCTCATCAATCGTCTAATTAAGGCTGGTGCCCAGGGCTACTGCCTGAAAGGTATTGCGGGGGACACCTTACTGTTGGCACTTCGCTCGGTTGCCGCTGGCGCGTCCTGGTGGGATTCAGCGGCGACTAAAGCGATTCAATCAGCTTTTCAACCGCTGAATCAACAAAACACAACGGTAAATCAAGATTCTATGAACCCGCTTACCCACCGCGAGCAAGAGATTTTGGATCTAATAGCCGTAGGTAAAACCAATTTAGAAATCGCCACAGACCTCTATATTAGTCCTGGTACAGTTCGAGTCCATGTCCACACAATTTTGCATAAGCTAGAGGTGAATGACCGCACTCAGGCTATTGCTGTTGCGGTGCAACGTCACCTTATTTCCTCCTCCATCCTTCTAACGCAAAAGGATTCAGCCACCCCCTAATGGCCTATGGTTGCCTAAGCCGATCACCATCGCCACTCCCTCGCTCACCCATCCTGGACAAACGATCGCCATCAACCCCAGCAACTTCGCCACCACCACCCTATCCGCCGCCTGCAAAATCCTCGCCCAAGCCTCCGCACCGAAGCCCAGCGCGATCGCCGCCACCGCTTCAGCCACCCCCTGCGGGTCATCCTCAAACGCTGTAACAAGCTCCCCCAGACATTCCGTTAGGGTCGAGTGACAGGTCGCCCTGTCACCCTCCCATTCAAAACCGTGCTTGCCACTTTCACGGCACACGGCTCCTCAACAATACGGCTGTTGTCAGCAGCACCAATCACCCTGGTC
>JANLSD010000264.1:0-14591 GCA_031362245.1 Acaryochloridaceae cyanobacterium OTE_25_metabat_464
TAGGCCAGCCTGCATAGATTGTGATTTGGCCAGCAGAATTCATAATAAGTTTTAACTGTTTCAGGCAAGCTTTCCTTCCCCAAAGTTATTGAACTCCATTGCAAAGTGCTTTGCAGTAACAAGGATCACACAAGCCAGACAAATATCTCTGCAAAGCTCAATTGCAATCGCCCTCACCCCCGCCCACCAGCGCCATTCGGAAGCATTGCGTTGACGGCTTCCGCTGCGTCTAGGATACGGTTGAGGTTTTGCTGTGCTGAAGGGCTGTTAACCCCCCTTCAGCACAGCATCCGCCCCTTGCTCAAGCAAATGCCCCAGAGTACTACCGACCTTCTGCATTGCGCTTGTGGCGATCGCCCTTGCCTTAGCGATCGCCATCGCCTCAGCTTGGAGCATAATGGCAGGAGATGAGCCGAACGAGAGGAGAGCGCCGAGGGTGAAAGCGAAAGCGATCGCTTTGGCGAGTCTTGCGGGTTTCATGGGTTTATTGAAAATCGATTCAATCGCCATAACTTAAGCAGCGGAAGTATTTTCTACGAGAACGGGAAGTTTGGGAGAATGCGATCGCCTAACTTTTGATATGGCGATCGCATTCTCAGGCTCAACTATCGCAGGGGCGATCGCCTAACCCTCAGCTTCTGCCCCCGCTGCGCTATTGTCTGCATCGTCCTCTAGATGCGAGTACTCCTCATCAAGAATTGAGGGCAGCTCCAGTTCTGCCCAATACCGCAGCTCCGTATCATCGTCGTCGTCGAGTGGCACAGCACTAACCGCCAACGCAGCCTCACCATCGTCTGCGATCGCCTCTCCAAAGTCAGGCTCCGGTGCGATGGCCTTAGCTTGGGCGTGCTCCTGTTGTTCAGCGATAGCTAGCTCTTGCAGAGCGGTGACGCACAAAGATTCCGCATTTTCTGGTTCTGCTACAGCAGAGGCGATCGCTATGGGTTTGTGATCGCTCAGCAGGCGTTGAGCTGTGGTGAAGCTGCGGAAGGCGATCGTCTGGGCGAGGGTAGCGGTGGCTTTGGCTTGAGCGCCGTACCAGCGAAAAGCTTGGGGGGTTGTGAGTTCGCGGAAGGCACGGAATATTGGGTTGTAGGTGTTTGTGGTGGTCATGGTATTTTTTGTCCTTTGGAAGTAGATGAATATCTAGAAATTTATCGGCTTCCCAGCCTTGGGAATATTACGATTTTGAACAAATGCTATCGTGCAGAAAATATTATTTTGAGAGATACAATCCTGGTCTAACTCTTGAGTTCACGCAGACAAAATCAGTACTGGAACATTTAACTTTAGTGGGCCAGTTCAAGCCTGAAATGAACCCAATTCCAGCACTTAGTAATGCCACTAGAATAAGTACCCAAAGGGCTTGAACATACATTTTGAGCGCGAGAACGCTATACTCTCTGTCTTGTATCTTTTGTTCCATCAATTCACGCCGTCTTTGCTTCTCTTCCTGATGAGCAGATGCATTTACAGTGCGAAAAGTACGAACCCGATTTTCTTCTTCAGCAAAAATGACTTGAATTTGCTGATGGATCAGTAGATTGATTACGTTGAACTGCCCTCTGATTTTTTCTGGGACTTTCCCTGTGCCAACATCCCTCTCACTTGCTTAGCAAAATCTGGATTAGTAACACCCTGACGATATTCGTCAAACCATTCTTCTTTAACGAATTTAGTAAGCCCTTGCTCTGTAGCATCGTGCGCATCTTCAATTGCATCTGCGATAATACCTGGAGACTTCAGCACGACAGCCTGCGCGTCCTCACGAGGAAATCTGGAAATCGCCTCGCGCACGTCGCCTGGAATAGTTTCATCAAACTGACTAGCAGGAGCGGTTAGGTTATTCTTAGGCGCAACAACTAAGCTAGCCTGTTCATCCCCCTGACCTTTCGCTTTTATAGCCGCATTTTGAACAGACTCAGGAAATGGCTTAGTGGCTACTGGCTTAGCATTTGCCTTATTCAGTATCCCTTGGGCCACCATCGCCAATTCCATCCCTTTCTGCACCTGTTCGCAGACTTGCCGGAATTGCTCAAATTGCTCGGTTGTCAAGCTGTCAGACTTGAATGCTAGAGCCTTCATAAATTCTTGGACGCGATCGCCCATTGAGTAGCGCGAGGCAATCTCATTGAGTTGAGCTTCGCGTTCAATGACTGCTGCTTTTTGGGTAGCCTCAGGATTATCTTTGGATGTCGCCTTGGCCTTTGCTTCATCCGCTACAGCCTGAGCCGCTTTTTCTAGAGGAATGCCCTCCTTCATAAGTTCACAGACCCGCTCAAATCCCTTAAGTTGAATCTCGCTAGGGTTTTCAGTCTTGATATTCAGTGCGCTCAAGATTGCCGAAATCTGGTCTTCAGCAACGTTATATTTTGTGGCGATCGCTTTTAATGTACCGTTAGCCATTGGTAAAAATCCTTATGAATGGGTTAAACATTGTGTTGGGAGTCAAAGCTCCTGATTGATATAGCAGTCGATTTCAAAAACCGAACTTTTGATAAAGATTTCTCCAAATGTTCAGCCCCTAAGCAGCCTCAACAACCTCAACAGTCTTGGATTCAAAGCGCTCGACCCCTGGCAACGTGCAGTAGTAGCCGTAGAGATCCTTGAACAATTGAGGCAGATACGATTCCGGCTCAATCCTGAATCGTTCGATGAATTCATCCGTGATGAACTCCCCCCAGTCCGGCAGCATTCCCCCTGGCTGTTTCTCATAAAAGCGGTTAAGTTCAACTTCAAAAAAACGGGCAGTGCCCCCACCGATCAGCACCGCATCCAGACCAGCCAGCGAAACAGACTGAAAATCCTCAGTCCTCTGCTGCCAAAACTCACCTCTTGCCGCAGTGATCGCGCTCTTGAGCCTTTTCATCTCAGCAGAACTACCTGTCTGTGTAAGCGCCTCCAGAATTTGGGTATCCATCTTTCGCCCCGCTGCGCTAATGGTGCAGGCATCCCTAAGTTCATAGGTGATAGGAAAATCCAAGCATTTCATGAACCCATGCATCCCAGCTAAGGGCAAAGTGTCGGATTGCTTCTGAATCAGCTTTCCATTTTTAAATTCCAGCATCGTTAGGTCACTGTAGCCCCAGTTCACGACCAAGGCTGAATCGACCTTACTTGCCTTATAGATACCATAGCCCTCTGGCTTGACATCAATCTTCACCAACTTGATGTTATTAATCAGAACCCCGTTGTACTCGAAGTTCCCGACGACTGCTCTAAGCCAGTCTGCTAAGACATGGCGATCGCCAAACTCATCAAGCGGCAGCAGCAGGCCGAGGGTTAGCTCAATGGGTTCACGGGTTTTCATCTCCCCTTGAACCAAGTAGCCCAGAAAGGCCAGTACCTTAGCAATGCACTTCTCAAACTTGCGCTCCTGGGCACGGATCCGTCCTGGTCGCGTTGCGGTTGACCCCATCTCCCAGAACTTTCGTTTACCGTTAGCGGGATCTACATAACTTAAGACACAGGAGTTCACCCCACAAACGCCGCTATCGCTCAGCTCAAGCCCATTGCGGTAGTTCGTTTCATTGAGCGTCTGCATTGCAGGAGGCACGAGATAATACCGCTCAATCTGCTCGAATGGGTATTCGTCACTCTGCCAAGTTGTCGCAATCTTGTTTCCACTGGTGCCAGCATCGAAGCCGGATGTGACCCTTATTATCTGAATTGGTTTAGCCATGTTCAAAACACCTCATTGTCTAAATCGAGTCCGTCGTCGTCCTCTGGCTCATTCACGACATCAACTGTCTCAGGCACATTTGCGTCTGGAGCCTCAGGCGCAGCCGCCAAGGGTAAATCCTTCACAGGGTCTTCAGTCGGAGATGCCCCAAAAGTCCTATCCAAACGATTGGCGATGACCGCCATCTCATCGGGATTAGACTCCGAGATGGCATGAAACATTTTTTGCTCAAACACCAGACCGGAACGCTCTGCCTGAAGACCTGCATCCGCAATCGTTTTCGGATTAGATGCTAATGCAGCCGGAAAATAGACAAGCCAAACCGCATAAAGAATTTCATCGACTGCATTCTCCCCATAGGTATGAACGAGCCATTGAAGTGTCCTCCCTCTTTCAGAGGCCAGATCGAAACCGTTTCGACATAAAACCTTGATGCGCTCTGGCACACAGTCCCCCACACTTGGCGAACCGGAGGCCAGTTTCATCAGACCCTGGAAACGCTCACGCGCACGAACAACAGCAGACGTAACCTTGCACCAAGTCTCAGGCGATGATGCCAGCATCAACGGGTAATAAACAATCCAAACCGCATCTGCGATCGCACCTTCAAACGACCGACCATAGCTAACCTTCAACCAGTTGAAGGTTTTGCCATTCTCGGAAGCGCCATTAAACACTTTCTTGAACGGGACACAAATGGTTTCAGTCATTGAACACCCCCGCTATACCGTCACGCTGGCTTGCGCCTAAATTCACAGCAATCAATAGCTTTGTCTTCATAGATTCGCCCCAAAGTCGCTATGTAAATCCAGTCCAAAAACTAAACGTTTCTCTAAACTTTCCGAGTGCCCCATTAAGGCGACACCTAACGTTATGGAGAGACAATTTCAAAACCGAACATTTTTCTCAGATCGTTTTCCAACTCAGCCGCCACAAGCATTCCGGTCAGAAACAGCCGAGACTTTCCATCACATCACCAAAACCTATAACAGCCAGCCATCGCAACAAACACTTAGCCAAAGCTCATCCTTCGCCGCTGATTAGCAGTCACAAGACTTTGGCTAGACTTTCGTGACGCGATCGCACGAACGATGCAATCACTCCTGGGCTATCCCAAAAAATTAATCACAGCCATCGATCAGGGCGACCAAAAATCCCAAACCCAGCTCAAAAAATTCACGCGCCGAGATCGAGCCTGTTTTTAGAGTTGTTCCCAAACGTTACCCGATGGATCCACAGCAGCAATTGAACGTAACTGAATATACCCCAATAGTTATCGAAAAGTAGCGTAAGGTATCGTGAGCGTTACCTAGAAAAGATCGGTATTCGAAAAATTCAAAAATACCCTGCAATTTAGAGGCTTTTGAGGTAAGAATGGGAAATGAAAGGGGGATTTAATAAAGCACCACACAACCTGCCACTGCGTGGCTGCGCGAAGAAATACAAAACTTGGTCAAAAAAGCCTTGAATTTGGGATTGAAATACTACGAATTACTACTTTTGTAGTACTAGAGAAAAACTTTCAGCGCTGAGATTTTTTCAGCGTTGACTGGACTTTCAAAACTGTGTTCGACGTTCGATGGATGCAGGCGCTAGAGGGATAACCTAAATGCCGATGGAGTACGACAGATATCCGAGTGACTGGAAGACGATCGCCCTCCAAGTCAAACAGGATGCTGGTTGGATCTGTCAGCATTGCGGCAAGCCATGCCGAAAGCCAAAAGAATTGGTCGCGGACTTTGAGAAACGTCTTGGGGCTGATTGGCAACCACAATTGACGGAAAAGCTGGCAGATTATGAGAACACAGGGGTTCTGCAATATAAGCCGAAGCGGTTTTTGTTAACGGTGGCTCATCTAGACCAAGAGCCGAGCAATATTGCTCCCCAAAACCTTAAAGCGCTGTGTGCACCGTGCCACTTACGATTTGATGTGAAGTTCAGGGGCTATAACCGCAGAAGATTGCGGGAAAGACGGGGGCAATTGAGGTTGTTTGCCGAGCATTCTGGGGATGGTCAACCATGAGATCCATCCACACCATCAAGTCCGGCAATCGGGAAAAGAAGGACTACTACACCAAGGACGAAAGCCTCAAGCAAAGCAAGGATAAAGACCAGAAGGCTTACTACGGCAAAGGCGAGGGTGAGGTTCAGGGCAAAACTCAGGCGATCTGGTTCGGTAAGGATGCAGCACGATTGAATCTGAGGGGTCATGCTGAGCAATCGGACTTTGAGCAAATCTATGACGGGTTCATTCCAGGCACTCAAGATCGGATTAGAGGTGAGAAACCGAGAGAAGACCACCAAGAGAACTGTCTCTATGACGTAGTGCTCTCGTGCAAGAAATCGGTGTCAATGCAGATCCATCTAGGCCAAGACGAACGGATCTATAAGGCTTATCAAGAAACGGTTCTAGAGATCGCCCAGCTCGTCGAGAATGACTATGCCCAGGCGAGGATTCAGGTCAATGGCGATCGCCGAATTGTCCAGACAGGCGGCATCATTGCGCTGAGTATTCCGCACCACACCAGCCGCGAGATGGACATGAATGTCCACACTCATTTAGCAATTGCCAACGGCACCTATTGCGAAGATGGCAAGTGGCGATCGCTCTTAGATCGTGGGTTTAGCCATGCCTATTACATGGGGGATTACTTTTCGGCACGGTTGGCAGCAAGGGTGCAGGCGCTGGGGTATGAAATCCGTGAAACCGTCACCGAAGAAGGGCATCCGTCATGGGAACTAGCGGGGTACACAGATGAGCAGATCAAGGTCTTCAGCAAGCGTTCTGAGAATGCCAAAGTCAAGGAGCTAGTAGCAGCAGGGATGAGCCGTGATGATGCCTTGATGAGAACCCGCAAGGCCAAAAACGCTGAAGAGACGCTAGAAGAAGCCCAAGGCCGTTGGAAGGTTGAAGCCGATGCGTTTGAAATTGAGGCTATCACACCACTAGACCGTCCGGTGGAGCCAAAGCTGAGGGCCACCCCTGAACAGGTGCTAGAGAGCGCCATCCGTCACTACAGGAATCGTTCTAACCATTTCACCCGCGACAAGATTCGAGAATATGCCTTTAAGCTCAACCGCACTTTTACCGTTGAGGATTTGGACAGGGCGATCACTATTCACCCCTCCCTAATCGACTATGGCAAAATCCGTAACGTCGATGAATTAAGGGGTCACTTCACCACAGTCGGGGCAGTAGAGCGCGAAATCCGCACAATCAAGGCATGGATGCAGGGAAAGGGACTAGCAACGGCAATCCTTGGGCGTGAAGCTGCAACTCAAGCCTTAGAGCAGACTCAGCTTAAGACAGGCCAGCGCGAGGCCATTATCGGGGTGCTGGCCTCTAACAATCAGCACCAGATCATCCACGGGCTTTCCGGTGTGGGCAAAACCACCGCACTTCGTCAGCTTAAAGCGCTGACTGACCTATGCTCTGTTGAAGTCATGGGGTTTGCACCGAGCATCGATGCAGCCAAGAAGCTATCGACTGAATTGGGAATAGAAACCCATACGGTTCAGAGCTTGGTCAAAAAGAACTTTGACCTCAAGCCCAATCAGATCCTCATCATTGACGAGGCAGGGATGGTGAGCGCCGAGATGACGGACGTGGTGATGCAAAAGGCCAATGCAGCCGGAGCGCGGGTGCTTTTAGTGGGTGACACGGGCCAGAACCAAGCGATTGAGGCAGGCTCACCCATGCGTTCATTGATGCAGCATGGGGCCGAGGTTCACCATATTGCTGAAATCATCCGACAGCAGAACAGTATCCAGCGGCAGGCTGTTGAACTGATTGCTAAAGGCAGAGGGTTGGACGCTCTTAGCCTTCTTAACGAGCATGACTACATTAATCCCATCCCAGACCGAGAATATCGGGTCAGTGCCTTAGCCGCCGAGTTCTTATCCCTCTCTCCTGAAGAACAGCTCAATACCTTGATTGTGGCGGGGACGAATGCTGAAAAGGATGCCATCACCGCCCAAATCCGTGCAGGGTTGAAGGCCGAGGGGAGATTAGGCCAATCTGTCAGAGTCGTGGAACTGCAATATGCCATCCCTACTCCAGAAGAGGCTCAAGATATCTCCTGTTACAGCGTGGGCGATACCGTAACGCTAGCAATGCTTCACAAAGGATTTTCAGTCCAAAAATCAAAACTCTGTTTTACGGTATTGGCGCAGAAAGACGATGCATTAGTTCTCAGAAGTGCAGAAGGAAAAATTTATCAGTTTAATCCTGCCCTCAGCATTCTCGACACCTCAATCAAAGTGACACAGCTACGGGATCGGGCGCTTACACCGGAGGAGGCCAAACAGATTGCCTATTATCGAATGGGCGATTACATCAAGTTTTCACGCAACTACAAGCGCATCTCGGAGCGTGACTACGAGAGGACTTGGCTTCAGAAAAATGTGCCTTACCAAGTGGTTGGCAAAGATGGCAATGAACTTATTGTCTCTACCGCTGGGGGACGCAGATTTAGAGTCAACCCCAGCCTGATGAAGGACAAACAGGTCTTTGAGGGGCATGAGTTTGATGTTGCAGTGGGTGACTCACTGCGATGGACATCCAGTAATCGAGACAAAGGACAAATCAATGGAAAGACATTCAAGATCACCGCCCTCGATGGCGACATAGCGACCATTCTCACAGATGACGGGTTGAGACAGCTTGATCTGAGTGAAGCCCTAGTGGTGGACTACACCCTGACTAGCACCAGCTATCGGGCACAGGGAAGCGATCGCCCACGGGTGTTCGTTTCTGCAACGAATGATCCGACTTCTAATAGAGAGCCGTTTTATGTCTCTATTTCACGGCAAATCAAAGAGCTGAAGGTCTGGACGGATGACTATGACGGCTTAAAGCGTCGTGTGGCAGAGTCCAACGTTCAACTGAACCCATTGGAGTTACTTGGAGATCATTATGGAAGCAACACAGTTTCAGCAGACCAATCAACTGCTCAATCAACTCATAGCCCAGATTCAGGAGCTACAGCAGCAGAACACGGATCTCAGATCGATGGTGAACAGCGCCTTGAACACGCTACCGATCGTCGTCAGGGACGAGATGGCGGACTTTCTGGCGAAGTTCGCGGAGCTACTGGAGAACCGGAAGCCATCGGATACAGCCGACGCGATTCGGGAATTGACGGGGATTCTCAGGGATCTCAAAGACCGTCTGACCAACTCGGAACTGATCCACAGCGAGATGACCGCTCAAGTGAGCTTCGCCGCCGACGAGATCAAGACCTTATCCCAGAAAATCCTCAACAGCCATCTCATGAAAGCAGCGCAGAACTAAGCAGCCGCATTGAGCGTGTGATCTCATCCCTTGACCGTCTTGCCGATGACGATCTCGTGCGCGACAGTGGCTTAGTCCAAAGCACTCGTGAAGTGGTCGATGCGCTTGCCCCTATTGTGTCTAGTCTTGAAGGGCAAACCACACCCGTATCGCCCAAGCTTGACTTAACCGCAGCAATGGAACGGGCGATCGCCGCACTGACTCAAGCCGATAGCGAACAGGTCTTTAGTGATAGCACCATCATTAATGAAATCAAAGGGCTTGCAGCACAGATTGAGTCACACACCTTTGCTCAAGAACAATTTATAAACCAAATCGGAGTAAATCATGACCCCAGCAACAGCCACAGCCCAAGCGCCAGAGAAAACGGAAACACCGAACAATTTGGAGAACACCATGTCAGACCGAACAACAGCAGTGAAAGCCCAGCCAGAGATGATGCCAGAGAGCCAGCAAACCATCAACACAGAGCTGACACCCTTGGAACAAGTCTTAGAAATCTTGCAGGGGAGCCAAGCAACATCCGTCGAGATGATGCAGAAAGTGGACGGGTTGCCAGCAGAGATGGAGGAACGTATCAAGAACTTGCTGAAGCCATCGGAGGGCCAGAGCGACACCTTTTTGTTGGTGAAGCAATTAGTGGAAATGGCGGAGGCCGACATCGAGATACAGAAAAATCAAACCAAAAGATTGGAAGAGCAGAACCTTCTGTTACAGGAGCTAGTAGACTACAAGCGATCGCAGACGAAATCGTCAGAGTCAGACTCCAGCGAGAGTTAGCCTACCCCTTGGCTCATCTGCAAACAAGGCTGATGGAGCTAAGGGAGCTAAAGCAGGTCAATGAGCAGTTACAAGCTCACAACGCAGAAAAACTTCAAGAGGTTCTATCTGGGGCAAAGGTTGAGGTACTTTCCACAACCTTAGAGGACTGGAGATCGCTCAGGGAAGAGAACGCTGTGCAGACTTTCCCTGATGTGGTTTCCAGTTCTGATGTGGCGCAACTCACAGAACTGCTGGAGAACTACCCAGCACAAAAAGCTATTCAGTTCGCAATGGAGGACTTCTACCAAACCAGCGACCGAATCATCGACATGAAATCCACTCTAAAATCAGGAATCCCCATTTTTAGAGTGGATAAATCATCAGAGTTCTGTAAAGACCTGACTGAGGACAGTATGCCCACCAAGACCGTTGACCCACCCAAGCGAAAACCTAGGCGACAGACCCCCGTACTAGGGAACCGCACGGCAATACCACCGAACAAGCGCACCCAAACGCCAGTCAGCACCACACCAAAACCCATCAAGCCTGAACCACCTTTCTGGGTGCCGGATTATTCGGCAGCACAACGCCCCGACCACATTGAACCGCATCACTGGCAGGAGATGGTCAAGAGCGTCATTTATCCTGACCTGATTCGGGACAACGTGCGATCGCTCGAAGGGCCGTCCGTCTATGACCGATTGCTCTCTGTAAAGTTAGCCACGATGGGCACAGGCCAGTACATCACGGTTCCAATGGCGCGAGAGATGAAGCGCTATGAGCAGCTAACCGAAGGCGGTTGGTGGGGCACCGCTGGCATCAATGCAGCCTCACTTGCAAACCTTCAGCTAGGGCAAAAACCGTCTCTTAGTGACTGGGGTTGCTTCAAAGGCGATCGCCCTCGCATTGACCAGGACAAGACCCAGCGCAAAGATGAACCACAGTTCATCAAGTATGAACACCCCGCAGGCACCGGACGGCATCTTTATTTAGTCAATGTCTCTGACGCACTGGCTCAGAAGATTTACACCAAGCATGGCGTTCAACCCACAACCCTTGAGAAGCAAAGCGGTTTCTGGGCTGTGGTCAAAGCACACCCTGAAATTCCCATCAATTTGGGTGAAGGGCTTAAAAAGACCCTAGCGGCAACCAGTCAAGGCGATGTACAGATTGGCAGCTCTGGGGTGAATGGCTTTTACCGTGCCAGGGATACCCAAGGCAATCGGCTTCCAGAGCGCGTCTTAAACGAAGAGTTAGCCGTCTTTGCCGTGCCAGGGCGTGTGTTCCGGTTCACCTTTGACCAGGACACCAAAGCCTCAACGGTACAGAACGTCAGGCGCGATATGGTCAGAACCATTGAGCTACTGGAAACACGAGGCTGTATCTGTCTAGTGGCGAAATGGAACCCCGACCAGGGCAAGGGCTTAGATGATCTGATTGCTAACCAAGGGCCACAAGCTTATGCCAGGGCGATCGCCAATGCCCAACCCGCAGAACGCGAGAAGCAGATCCATTACCGGACTGAATTCAATGCGATCGCCCGTCAAATCCGCAAGACCCAACCAGACATCACCCCTGAAGCCTTTGATGTTGAAGTGTATCTACGCGCCGTCGCCAAGGGTGAACCCAAGGACGGCGATCGCTTCATCTCCCAGAGCGACCATGCCCGAACCCTCAAAGACCCTGCACAGGTTGCAGCTTATGTAGAATCTATCAAGTCCATCGCACCCCATTACCACCAACGACTACGAGAACAGGCAGAACACCGGACTGCTTATGATGACTTTGTGAAACAGGCTGAGCAGGAATTAGGGGCAATGTCCGGTGAACGGCTGGACATGGAGGTCTATCTACGAGCCAGTGCCAGCGGTGCCAATGCCGAAGCACTCATATCTCAAGGTGGAATCGCTGAAAGTCTCAAAGACCCTGCTCTGATTCAGGTGTACATTGAACGAGTGAAGATCGCCGTGCCCCAGTATCAGCAGCAGCAAGAACTTGAGGCAGCAGCAAGGGCACAACCTGCGATGGACAGAATTGCTTATGTAGCGATCGCCCAACAGCTCCGCTCAGAGCTTGGTGATATACCAGCACAACAGCTCGACATTGAAATCTATCTCAGATGTGCAGACAGCGAGCTTGACATTGACCGCGTTCTGACTCAAAGCGATCAAGCACAGACGTTGAGTACCCCGTCTCAGGTACAGGATTACATTGAGCGCATCAAGGCAGATGCACCCCAGTATCGCCAACACCAAGAACTTGAGGCACAGCAAGCTCAAGACCGCAGTGAATATGAAGCCTTAGCTCAGGGTTTCAGAAATACGCCCACCTCCATATCAACTCAAGTCATTGATATGGAGGTGTACTTGATCGCAGAACGGGAAGGTTTCCCAGGCGACGGCGATAGGCTCATAGCCCAGAGCGATCATGCTCGGTCATTACCCAACGAACAGGAGGTCTTAGCCTATGTTGGGCGCATTAAGACAGAAGTGCCGCAGTACCAGCAGCAAAGAATTGAGACTGCTAAAGCTCAAACTGCCCGACTTGCAGCGACTCAAGCAGAAGTCCAAAGACAGGCGATCGCTCAAGCCGCTGAACGAGCGCAGCGAAATGCAGATCGGGTGTTATATCTATCAACGGCAAACGAAGTCAGGCAAGCGTTAGGCAAGATTTCCGCAGAACGGCTTGATGTGGAAGTTCATCTAAGGATTAGTGCAGCCGGAGGAAACCCAGATCGTGTTCTCACCCAAAGCGATCGCGCTCAAACGCTAGGCAATCCCAGTGAAGTAAACGCTTATGTGGAGCGATTGAAGGGGCTGGGACTTGCCCAGGTCAGGAGGCAGACTGACGAGCAACATAAGCTGAATTTGAGAGTACTCACTGCTGGTAGAACTTTAGTCAGTTGGGGTGGTCAAACCACCAAAGCAGGTTGGCGTGTTTGGGGAAGGGGCGACTGCTGGTTTGGCGAAAAAGGAGATGAGTTTAGGGTAAATTGTTTTACAAGACGCAAAAGAATTCTTGAACTCAAAGACGGCAAACTCGAAGGAACCGTCACGCCCAAAGATGTAGAACGATTTGAACGTGCGGTAGTAGCAGGTATTAATGCAGCTAGGTCTTCAAGAAGGAAGATCCAAAAAACGAGCGACCTTGAAATAGACTAGAATTGCTTCTGAAGCATATGGAAACGTTTAAAGATGCTGACTAAGAACCCTACAGATATCGCCAAGCTCAACGACGAACTTAGAGAGTTCGCTGAAGATATGCCCGTTATTGTGGTTAGACCACCACGCGAAGACCTGATCGCAGCAGTAGAGCCTCATTTTCCTGAACTGGTGGAAGAAGCGACTTACTTGCATGAGTTCTTGGATCCTGTTGGAATTGCGGCAATTGTGAGGATCGGAAAAGATACTATTATCTCTTGGTCTGTTGCCAACAATGCCGAAGACGCATCTGAGCAGGCAGAGAAATATAGCCAGCCCGTCTATCGTGAAATCCGTAAAGCGCTTGGCATCCAATATCACTGGGTCGTCAAAGTTCGTCCCGATTTTTGGGGATATGACGACAATACAATTGTGGAGCGGTATGGCGGCTTCGCTCAATTGGCGGCTAAACCCGAATGCTGGATTCTCAACTTGGGTTAAGAATCACATGGCAGTCCCCCTCTATGACTGTCTTGCCGCAAACAAAACTGGGGGATTCCCATGAAAAATGAGGGCAGATTAACTGGGCCACAAGCTGAGGCATGGTTCAAACAGTTTGCCGAAAAAGCCTATATGCTCTCGAAACTAGAGTATTCAACAGTCTCGTTGGTAAGGCTCTTAGAGAAAGAGTTATCCCACAGACTCACGAACGCTAGGATGTTCATCTATGGCAGTATTCCACAAGGTGACGAATGGCTCAATGAAATCTTGAGTGGAAAGGCACCAGACATTTTTAATGAGGTTGATAAAGAAGAACTCAGCGCATATCTTCTCGATAGGGTAGTTGCCACTGATGTATTAGTCAAAGTTCGAGACAATAGCAGCATTATTAAGACAATTGCAATCGATGTAACGGTTAATCAAAAAGAGGAAGAAGAAAAATTAGGGAGAATTCAAGGAAAGCCAGAACCAGATGACGCCGCAGGCTATAATCGCAACGCAAATTTACCTTCTGTTAGAAAGGAGCTAGGAATCGATAAGCATCTTGTTCTTATCTTAAACAGCGATCGCCAAAAAATACCCAGTTACGAAAAACTACTAAGTGAGATATTCGCATTCGCCAACGGTCGGTCAAGCACCAAGTCTATCAATCTAAGCGAAGTGCCAGAGAATCAACGCTTCAAGTGGAATGAAGCCGAACCACTTGAACCCAAAGCACTGTGGGACAAATATAGCAAGGGCATTCAAGGCAAAGACAAAATCGAGATTTCCAAACAAGCTGCGCTTAAAGCCATTCGCTCAGGCTATGAGCGAGTTGCTGTCCTAGGGATGCTGAGGTACGATCCGCAGTATCAGCATCTTGCCAAAGCCAAGCCGGAGATTGCCGATAACTACCTCATGGTCATATTCACCAGTGCGAGAGAAAGATTTGAGCTTGATAAAGCCAAGAATATAACCCAGCAAGAGATTAACATTCAAGCATTAAAAATGGGTAGATTTATTGTTGATGAGATTGGGAAAGAGAATGTTAATGGTGAAAAAGCTGTACTTGGTAAAATTCTGACTATCAGACAAAAAGGAATTGACTTAAAGATTGAATCCACACACGACCAGAGAACAGTTCTTGAATTCAAGGACAGTTCGCTAAAGGGAAATCCAACTGCCAATGAGCTGCAATGGCTAAAAGGTTGGGCGAATGCAATTCAGACTGACA
>JANLSD010000275.1:0-6043 GCA_031362245.1 Acaryochloridaceae cyanobacterium OTE_25_metabat_464
AAAGGTAAATATTTTAAGGATATATTAACTAGAAGTCCGTGAAGTGCTTGATTTTGCGTAAGAAGATGTTGGAAGTATCGATTTCATTAAAACCCCTGAAAACCTTTTGTATAGGCTCATTTGAGTTTTTGAAGATGTCTATTGAATACCCCGAGACGATCACCCCAGAAGCGGCAATTTCTCTCCAAGAAAAACTCCGCAGCCAAGTCATCGTTCACGGCGACCTTGGTCAAATCAACTACATTGCAGGCGTTGACGTAGGCTTTGAAAACAACGACAGCATCAGTTGCGCCGCCGTCGCCGTCCTCAACTACCCAGAACTCACCCTCCATGAACACCAGCTCATCAGACTCCCCACCCCTTTCCCCTACATCCCCGGACTCCTCGCCTTCCGCGAAGTCCCCGTCGTCCTAGAAGCCCTCTCCCGCCTCACCACCAAGCCAGATCTCTTACTGTGCGACGGCAACGGCTACATCCACCCCAGACGCTTCGGCTTTGCCTGCCATCTGGGTGTTGTTAGCCAAATCCCCAGCATCGGCGTCGCCAAAACCCCCTACATCGGAGAACACGACACCGTCGGAAACCACCGAGGCGACTGGCAACCCATTTATGACAACAACGAAATGATTGGAGCCGCCCTCCGCACCCAAACCGACGTCAAACCCGTCTATGTTTCCATTGGCCACCGGATTAGCCTAGAGCGAGCCATTGACTACGTTTTGCAATGTGCTCCCACCTATCGCCTACCCGAAACCACCCGATGGGCAGACCACCTTGCTTCTGGACATAGCAGCCTCCTCTAAACGGGTTGGCGCTTTACAGCTCAAGTTCCCCGCCAAAATTTTTGACGCAAAACCACAGAATAAAAGAGCCACAATGCTATCTAGGCGAAGGTTAGTTGCTAAACTCAAATCAAGGTTAGTGAGCATCCTTTGGGTTCCCAAGCTCTGAAGTACAGTACTGCAATATAGAGGCATGATGAACAGCAGCAGCGAACTCCCGAAATACTACGCAGTCAATGATCGCCCCGTCAAAATGATCGACACCGCCGAAGGGGGCCAAGACGTACTGGTCATGAATCTAAAAACAGGTGAATTTGAACGTGATATGAGCTACGGCGATCACATCCACGCCCCCTTTAAAGACGTTGACCAGTTTACCGAAGCTGAATTTGACGACTACGTCGCTATGCTCCGACAAACTATCACCGCTCGAAACCTCTAATTTATGCTGAGCGATCGCTTCACCCAAGCCCTCACCCTTGCCGCCGAACTACACGCCACCCAACTGCGCAAAGGGACAAAAATCCCCTATCTTTCCCATCTCCTTGGCGTAGCCAGTCTTGCCCTAGAACAGGGTGCAGACGAAAACGAAGCCATTGCCGCCCTCTTGCACGACGCCGTTGAAGACCAAGGCGGTGTTGCCACCCTAAATCGGATTCGAGCACAATTTGGTGAGCCTGTCGCCCTCCTGGTAGAAGGCTGTAGTGACACCCTCCAAACGCCCAAACCCCCTTGGAAAATACGTAAAGAAGCCTATTTAGAACACCTAAGCCACGCCTCATCCTCCGTTCGCCTCATTTCAGCCTGCGATAAACTCCATAACGCCCGCGCTATCCTGGCTGACCTGCGCGTTCATGGGGATGCTTTATGGAGCAGATTCAGCAGTAGCCCAGACGAAATACTGTGGTATTACAGAACGCTTGTCACGACCTTTCAGGCAACAGGCGATTCTCCACTCATAGAAGAATTGGATCGAACCGTTTGCGAAATTGAGATCCTAACGGTGCAAACCCGTTATTCTGCCAGCAAACCCTAATCGTGAGCTAAGCTCAAACGTTTAAGCCACACCTTTAACATGGATCCGACTGAAGCGCCGATCTCTCCCCTTGAAGAAATGATTAGAACCCATGCTCAACATTTTGCTGAGCAATATATTCAGGCTTATCATCCATACTTAGAAAAAGTCCAGGGATTTTGTTTTGGTGCTCACAACCTAGATCAACTTTGGCAGATAGCTGAAAACGATACCCCCACCCACTGGGTCTTTTTTAGCCTTATCCTTTCAGGATTCACCCAAGACCTATCTGGTGGAGAAATACCAGATAGAGGCAGTAGAGCCTACCTAGAATACACATTTGACGAGATGCTGCTGAGCGATCATGTTTGCGATGTGGATCTCTGTCTAGACCTTACAGCAGCCCTCGAAGGCGATCGCCTCAGCTACTACAGCCTTACCATTTGTCTTAAATTAGACCAGAGCCTTGAGTCTATTGACCAAATCGAAATAGACCTTGCCTCCCCGCTTCCTGCTTCCCCGATTCTTGTTGAACCGCAATTACCCCCTCTTGAATCTCCTATTCAAACGCCCATTCAAAGTACTGTCTTAGCATTAGCCGAACCCTCCCCCAGTAAAGAATCCTTCGCGTCACCTTCAGCGCCAGCCCTTGATAACCCTCAATCTGCTGGTTTCCCAATTGCCTCTGAACAAGTCAGGCAATTAACCCTGCAACTCTCTCCTCCCGGCTTTCCCCTCACCATTAAACTCAACCGCACTCTTAAGACCCTCACTGAAATTAAAGCAACAAAAGATCGCTACGGATATTCCAACAACCTTTTTCTTGAATACAGCCCACAGGCCACTGAATTAGAAGTTTTAGAGCAGAGTACTCGCCTCAGTCTCTATCAATTTTTGAGATACCTTGCTCATCTCCATCGCTTTCTCCAAGAGCAGATCCTAAACTGGCATCAGCAAAATGGACAGCCTAGTGCAGGGTCCTCTTCCCTTAGCCTTCAGCAGAGCATTACCGAGTTAGGCGAACAACTTTGTCAGCGCATTCAAGACTTGACCGAGGCCCAACTGCAATCTCACGCTACTGTCGAGCTGCAAGAAGAACTTGACCAACTGAGCGCCGAGCAACAGCAACAGAAAAACCATCTTGAACAGATAGAGCAAAATCCACTCCTGGGCTACCTGGATTTCCATTTTCTAGAGCGGGGCGATCGCCTTCAACTTCATCAGTCCTTCAATGCCTCTGATCAGCCCATTGATATCTATGCCCAATACCTCAAGCGTCAAGACAGTAGCCTATTCCTCTCTCGCATCGAATCTTGTCACTCAGTCAAATACCAGAGCTATCGGCAGTCTTACAAAGATGGTTTAGACCTAACGCACTTCGTTAAATATGCGATCACCCAAAAGTTGTACCCTAACCGACCGATTTCGATTGGCCCCGCCCCCACTCCAGCGTATCCGCGCCTTGAATGGTTGTGGGGTGCAATGGATCTACCAACCTTGCCCCATAATCCTCTCAACCAAATCTGGCGAATTTTTCCGATGAGCCGCACTGACCCGCCTCAATGGTTGATTATTGCGGCTACTGTTGATGGCGAATCGCTTAAAAGCATTGGGCTAGAGAATGGTCAAGTGGTTCAGGAAGGGACTTCTGAGTACCTAGGACGAAGTCTTCAGCTTATGTCCCAAACCGATGATGAATATACTTGTACCCTATCTAGATTGGTTCGTGAAGCGTTTGAACAAAAGCGTGTGAAATATCTGCATTTTCATCAAACCCAGAATCTAGAGACTGGAGAACCACGAGATATTGTGCAGCTTCAATTTCAGCTTTATCGCTAGCCGATTTCATCTTAGGTGGTGCAAGGCCCAAGGGACGCGAAGCTGTCATAGCCCGCACAGTAGAGACAGAAGCCAGCATTACCAAGCGGCAGCAATCTCGTCACGCTTAAGCCCCACCAAGATCCCAGCTCCATCATAAAATTCGCTTCCCTCGGCCCTATTTGTGACAAATCCTTCGTCTAACAGTACGGCAAGCCAAGTCTGCACCACCTCAAATCCCGCCCCATTCAACAACTCCAGAAAACCAACCGGATTGCCCGGTTGATGCTGCATCCATAGGGCGATCGCCTTAGCCCAAGCCGCAATGTCCTCGTCATACTCCAACCCCTCTATCCAATTCGTTGGCTCAGCCCCTACCAACAGTAGCGCCTGCTCTTTGGTTATTTCTCCAACCCGTGACTCAGCATCCTCATGGGACTTTTCGGAAGGCGATCTCACATAAAGTTCCGGCTCTGCCACCAGTTCGCCCAAATCCAGATGAAATGACTGCCGCACAAACTCAGCGAATAGATCCTTATTCAGAATGGGGCCCTCATGGGCCACCCGCTGTCGCTGCCAAGTACTGAAAAACTCATCCGCTCTGGCTGAAAAAACATCCGCCATCTCTGCGATCGCATCCGCCGCCGTCGCTAGCTTTAGCCCTGCCGGAGTCTGGGCGATCACCTGGTCGAAGGCCAGACAAAGCTGCTGCCAATCTACTGCTTGGGGAGACTTCTGGGCTTCGGCGATCTGCCGCCAGAGGTTGAGTTCGAGCTGAAGGAGGGTCACATCGATATCCTCAGTCATGCAACGGACAAGGCCGAATTGGACAGTAATCTGGCGACAGTTCCTTCTGCACCTCAAACTGAGTCACCCCAGATACCTGCCCCGAAAACGCCGTCAAAATCTCCTTGAGAAACTCCTTAATCTGAGCAGGCATCAACCCCATCGTATGCACAGGCTCTATTTTCGCAATCTTTCTTTGGCTCAACCAAAGTTCAGCGCCGATCGCATGGAGCGGGTCATCCACCCGCGCCCGATACAAATGCAAGACTGCTGCTGGAGCCACAGCAGGAACCACCGTCAGCACAGGTTCTTTGCCGTCATCCACTTCAGCCGCAACCGCCACGCCACGATACTGCTGCCGCTTATTGGCGTTATAGCGATCGCGGTTGCGGTAGTAAGACCTACGCTTGTGACAGGGTTCACCTATCCAGCAGTTCGTACCGCTGGACCCGTGGCGGGAGATCGCTTCTGCGCTGGTCAATTTTGCGCAGAGACGGCATTTTTCGGAGGCGGCTTTTGGCATCGACTTCTAGCGCTATTTGCAGATGGCCTTGAGCATTTTTTGAGATTGCGGTTTTAGTCCTTTGTTGTCGGGATCGTAGAGAATAGCTTCATACCGTTCCCATCCTGCCAGCCGCATATCAGCGTTCTCTTCTCTAGCAAAACGGTAGAGTTTATTGTCCTTACAATCGGCTTGCATGATTTGAAATGCCACGACACCACGACATGCCGTCCCTTGTTTCCCGCGAGAAAGCTTAGCGAGGAAAAATCGATCCCTCCCTTCCGCTCGGATACCAGATGGATCGACTGAGTAGGAGCAGGCACTCCGGTCATCTCCTAAATAAAGGCTGTAGGCACTATTCAGATATTTAAAGAACTTCCCCAAAACAGCAGAAGGCGGCGTGTTGCTGTTGGTCGGGGTTGTTTGAGCGATCGCTTCAGGGGCAAACAGTGCCGTGGAGAAGATGAAGGGGCAACTTGCGACGAGAACAAAAGAGTTGCGCCAGATTAATTGAGCCATAGGGTGCGATCTCTCCTATATCGTGCCTAGATTTCAGTTATTTAGAGTATAGCTTAACGTTGTTCGCTAGAGTTTCGCTAGAGTCAATATAACAGTTATTATTTGGAGTAGACTGAGGGGCTTTAGGGTATTACCCACATTTCTGTGCGAGAATGAAGGGGGTACAGGTTTTGCGTTGGATGGGATGAAGCCAGATGGCAGGTCAAGCGTTTGAGACGGTCAAGGGCATTGTCGAAGCGGACAACCGTGGTCGGTTAAGCATTGGGGCGGTGGCCAAGGGGAAAAGTTATCGGGTTATGGTCAACGATGACGGTCAGATATTATTAGACCCCGTGGTGGCCATCTCCGAACGAGAGCTTTGGCTGTGGCAAAACCCAGAGGCGATTGCCTCAGTACAGCTTGGCATTCAGCAAGCGGGGGAAGGAGAACTTCACGACATGGAGTCTTTTGCCCAGTACGCTGAGCTTGAGGTTGAAGACTAGTGAGGTTTCGGTTGCGGTTCACCAGTGAGGCTAAAGATGCATTGGTGAAATTGGCGACCGCCGATCCGAAAAAGTATAAGAAAGTATTGAAGACACTGGGATTGATGCCAGTTAATCTACAGCATCCTGGACTCAATAC
>JANLSD010000299.1:0-2597 GCA_031362245.1 Acaryochloridaceae cyanobacterium OTE_25_metabat_464
ATTCCTGAGCGGCACAGTTACACACATGTTGTTAGCCACTTGAGATTACTACCACCATAGAATTTATGTCTTGACAATATCAATATACTAAACTCTCAGCAAAATGAGAACTTAATGAATTAATATTATCAGTGTATTGACATTATTAATATATTGATAGTAATATAGATACATGGCTGAGGACGCAACCGCCTCAGCCAGAAACAAAAATCCAGTGTTGAAGCCCATCCCCAACTGAATCAGCAGAGAGCGGAACTGCCCCTAAAGACCGCCTGGAACCTGTTAGCCGCGACCGAGAGGACGCACCAGACAGAGGAGGAAACGCCCAAGATAAGGCTTGATTCAAGCCCTGCGGACTCCCAAAAATAAATGATTTAGTTATTCAAAATCTTTGTAAAACCCAAATGTAAACGATCGCTTTCTCTCGACAAGAAAACGATCGCTTACTCAAGTCAACCCGCGCCCCCAACCGTGACAAGTTAAAGCGCGGATACCTTAGGTAAAACCAATGGTAGCAGTAAAAACCAAAGACGTTCAACTGACGAAGGTTGCCCCACTAGCGCCCCCGCTGGGTGCATGGTGCACAGTTCGGATCGGCAAACGTGAGTTTCCAGACTGGCTTGAAGTTACGCCTGTCCTCGGTAAACCATCCACATCTTTGATGAGAGAGGCAGTAAAGATGGCATGGGGTGACGATGCCCAGCTCGTGGAATGGTCAAGACCAGAGCCAGACGATAGTGAAGAGCCTTGTCCTAAAGGCAACTGCGTGAATTTTGTCGAGTTCTAAAGCCAACCCACCGCCAGGGCGAGAGAAAAGCTTTCGCTCTGGTGGCATTGCCCAAACCCAAACCACTACAGGGAAAAGCATCATGTCAGCATTTATCATTCACGAAGACCATATCAACGCTTTGGTGTCTTATGCAAAGACCAAAAAGCTTCTAGGAGATTTTAGTGCTCAACAGTGGACTACTGAGCTTTACCAAGAAAATGTCAAGAGCATTGAGTATCGATACCCGTCAGAAAAAGAGAAATATTCCAAAGACATTTCATTTCAAATAGATTATTACGCAGTCTCTCGGCTAAGAGCAATCGACATTCTGAAGATGGTTGCTTGTTATGAATATCAGGCTTGCGAACATCAAGAGTGGGAAACGAGCGCAGCTTACAAAATGTGCCAGCGCTTGAAAAATTACGCCGTCCGTAACTTACCAGGGTATGAGGAGGCTGTTGACGAGTATAGAAAGTGCCCACCATTACGAACCAGCCTACCCCCTAGAGCGATCGCATAAATCCAAGGGCTGGAGCCAATCTCCAGCCCTCTCCACCCCCTACAAGGAGCAACCAATCATGACATTTTGGCAAGTTGCCGATTCGTCCCCTGAACAATGGACGACACAACGATCATTGACCGTCCCCTCTGCAATGGCATTGGGTGAACTCATCCACCAAATCTGCACAATCAGCACTGATAAAGCCCATCGAATTGCTCAAGCCGTCAATCAATTCAAGGATGTAAGTGCCCCTGAATTGGAAAACGCCGGACTGACGCAAAAGCAAGCAGCTAAGCTTTTGGCAGCAATCGAACTTGGAAAACGGGTGTTTACGACCAGCCCCCGAACCGAGTTGATCACTGACCCGCAAAGTTCTGCTTCACTCCTTCAGTATGACCTTGGATATTCTGCCCTTGAGAAAGGAGCCGTTTTAATCCTGGATATCAAGCATCGACTGATTAGCAAAGAAATCATTGCCATTGGCAATGACACCGAGTGTATCGTCGATCCAAAAGTGGTGTTTGAGCGGATTTTGAGACACCAGGGAAGCCGCTTCATCTTGGCTCACAATCACCCCAGTGGCTCACTAGAACCCAGTCCTGAAGATATTCAGTTAACGAAGCAATTTCTAAAAGCCGCCAAGTTCATGAATGTGACGATGCTGGATCACCTCATCATCGGAGGTGGCAGCTACAACAGCATTCGAGAAAGCCAGTCTTACTTGTGGGACGGCTACGAAGAGTAAACCCAAAGCGATCGCCTCACTCAGGCCCAGGCGATCGCTTTCCCTGCAACCCAATCACAAAAAGAGAGACGCCCACCGATGGACACTGAAGCCCAAGCATTAGCGGAGATCGCCCACGAACTCCACCGCATCGCCGACGCTCAATCACCCGCCAAACAGACGCTAGGTTTTGGCGCAGCTCCCAAAAGCCAAGTCTATGTATTCTGCAATCGAAACAAAGGCGGATGTTGGTATACGCTCGATAGTGAAAGCCAGCCCGTGAACATTGAGCAGCCAGCGCTGACGGGCTACATCAGAAAACTGGAGTTCAAAGAAACCATCAGACGCAACGAGAAATCCCACAAGCTGCACTGCTACATCGAGGCAGATCAGCTCTATATTCTCGAAGGCTCAGCGACTGCCCACTTTTGCAAAGGGCTTTTGAGTGCGATCGCATTTCTATCGCCAGAGCAGCTACGCCAGCCGCTGACGATAGTACCGCAGCCATCGACAGAGAACGCAGAAGTTTTGTTTTGCAACATTTACCAGGACGACAAACAGGTCTTTGCACCCTACGATGACCAGACTGATTGGAAGCTGAC
>JANLSD010000334.1:0-14405 GCA_031362245.1 Acaryochloridaceae cyanobacterium OTE_25_metabat_464
TGTAGAGGTTAGCACCTTCTACCAGTTTCCAACAAAAAACAATATCATCACCAAATAGAACAGTAGAAGTAATATTGCTTGACATATTTTATCCTTATTTCGATTAACAGTGATTAAGACAGAAGAATTCTACTTGACTAAAACTAGTATAAGAAAGATTAGAGAAATCTTGACGATCACATCGGAATAGAAGATCTCTGATATTGAAAAATTAACCAGATCCATAATCAATAAAATTATTTAGCCTAGAAAATTGTCAATTTCTACCCTCCTATAGTTATCTTTTAAGACAACAGTAATTTTCCACTATATTTCCACAATTTTTACCATGTACATGAATTATTTTTAATTGACTCGTTCTGAGAATATGTCTTTTAGAGCACGTTATGACGATAACTGAACCTGTTCCCTCAGATTTTATCATTTGACTGGTTCTGAGCAAAAAGCGCGATCGCAGGACACCATCCTCCTAGATGGAACAATAGCGTCCTGCTCCCAACCACTTACGACGCCATAAAAGCGGCAACCACCTTGTCTTTAACCTTCTCACCCACGCTTCTACCACCCGTCGCATCAAAGTCCCAGTGAACCCCAAGATAGATGCGGCTGATTTCGTTCTCGTCGATCGCCTTTTGGAGCGAGAACTGCTCTTCTAATTTGGGTCGAACCGTGCCCGAATTATCCGTCGTTTTACCATTGAACTCATCCGAAACAAACGTCACCATAATGTCACAGGGAGCCTTGTGCAAAAGTGCAGCAGCGGTTTCAAAACAAGCAGAGCCAAAGGTAGAGTGTCCCGAAGGATAGGCTGGAAAATTAGGCGTAACATTGGGCGCAGGTGGCTTCAACGGATTGCTCTGAGGCGCACCCAAGGGTAGCCAGAACGGGTTGCCGCACTCCGAACGGAGCATATTTTCATCCCCCCGTCCAGTGGGACCCCAACCCTTATCCGCCTCACGGATGCCCACCACAGGCCGCCAAAAGTCATACTCATACTTCCAATGCCAAGCCGCAATCCCCGCATCCGCCATCGCCACATTGATCGCCGTCAAAATCTTAATTTGCTGTGGGTGCCCAGCCGTGGCTAGCTCTGGAATCGCCCGTACAACTTGGTTATAGAGCCGTGGTGGGGTGCCTAACTTATTTGAGCCATCGTATCCCCAGAAAACGCCAACCACAGCCTTTTTGCGAAAATCAGGGTCGCGACGGGGAGTATTATCCCGTCCCGAGACCGCAACCTGATCGAACGATCTGGCGTAGTCAGCACTATTCAACGCGGGTGGAGGCGCTAAAAAAGCATCTTTGACAACAGATTCGAGCACAAAGGGTTTAACCGTTCCCCAGGATCGACCTAACGTCCTGAGGTCAGAGCCAGTGGGATCTGGGCGATGTTTACCCGGTGCACTATTGTAAAGCCGGTCAAACTGTGGCAGGTCTGAATTGTCATTTTTACGGGCATCCAGCCATGCATCTGCGATCACCCGACCGTACACAACAGCAACCGGATTTTTATTGACATCAATCTTTAAGATATCGCCATTGAGCTTTCTAGCCCCTGTCGTCACCACTTCGTTAATGAAATCCCTAAAATCGGGGTAGAGTTGCTCCGCAGCAAGGATCCCTGCACTGAGCATCGCAACGGTTCCCGTGGCATCATCACTGGCAAGACCCATCGGTTTCTCTGGCAGCATTTGAAGACGAGGCTTAAGTATAGGAGCGGTTACTTTTGCATAGGCATCATGGGCTGCGAGGTGAATGATGGCTAAAGCACGCGACGTTTTGGTAGGGCCACCATTGTTTGGTGAGTGACCATCACTAAAATCTCGGGCAACTAGTTCTAGGGCTAAATCATTCAGGCTAAAAATACTCATAGGTTTTATTTCAACTTTTGGTACGTATATCGTAAAAATTGTGAATTCTGAAACCGTTGAAAGGTTTGAATCAAATCAATCAGTGGATTGCTGAATCAAACGTTACTGTGTCCATGCAGACAAACATCTCATGATTTTCTTAGGGGCAATACGAGCTAGATCGCTTACTTTGGGTGATCCTAATCACAACAAAAATGCGCCAAACAGAAAGATTAACTCGCCTTACGCGATCGATAGTCCGAGTAGTCTGGAATGAGGCGATTGTAATCACAGGTCATTAGCGAAGATGAAATCATAAAGTCAGCAGAAGCCCGATTACATGCAAACGGTATATTCCACACTACAGCCATGCGCAAAAGTGCCCTTACGTCTGGGTCATGGGGCTGCGACTCTAAGGGATCCCAGAAAAAATCAAAAAGTCGATCTCATTGCTGACAATCTTAGATCCAATTTGTTGATCACCCCCCAAAGGGCCACTCTGAAGCTTATTAACCTTCAAGCCCAGTTGGCGCTCTAATGTCTCACCAGTTGTTCCAGTCGCATAGACTTCATGATATGCCAGTAGATTACTGTTGAACCTAGCCCATTCTAATAGATCATTTTTTTTATTATCATGGGCAACTAGCGCAATTTTTTTGTCTTGCACCATGGCAATTGTCCTGAGAGACATAGAGCTTATTCCTTTTTTAGTGAGAAAGAGTGAATATTCAAAAAATAAGCATTTCCGAAGCATTCAAACCATATTTTATTTGAATGCTTCGATAATCTGCCTAAAATAATTGGCAGCCCTGCAATGTATTTACTAAAGGTTCAATTTTTATTTTTGCAATTCTATAATATGGAATTGTAAAATCAGCATTCATCCAGAAAGGATTGCCCAAAATATTTCCTCCTTTAATAAATCCAGGGTGTCTCTTAACAACACTATTTTCAGCGACCCCTGCTCCGGGCGTAAAGAGAGATGGATCTCCAACTCCAGCGGCATTCCCAGCCAGCTCGTCATTCACTTCAGTTCCTGCATCCCAAACTTCAGTGCCATAGACGATAATTTCTCTGCTGACAAACTGACCAAATTGATCAAATACTGGGTAAGCTTTGGGATTGTCATTGGCAATGAATGCATCATTGCTGGGAATAATCATTGCTCCGTAGCTAAGGTAAAGATTTTGGGCAAGCCGACTATCAAAGGCAAAGGTCAAAGAGATTTTGTGCCCAGGCGCTGTATCTCCAAACGGTGGAGCGGAACCAAGGATGGTAGCTTCAAGCATTCCCGCTCGACTTTCTTTGAAATCTTTAGCCAATAGAGCAGGATTCGCATCTTCAGACAGTTGTTCAATGGCCTGAGATGCTCGCTCTCCAAGGTCAAACATATCAAATGTTCCATCATGAAGACCGAACCAAAATTTACTAAAAAATACACCATTTCCAGGACTAATATTTTCAGCCGTGAGTTTTAATATTGTTGTCCCAGCAATTTCAGATTTGACTTGCATAATTTCTCTCCCTTACTTTATCTATAGACTATTTACAACAATGAGGCCGTGTGCAACATTGAGACTTCACTACAGACGCTGTAATATAGAATTCATTACAGCGCCTATAGCATTTGTTTGGAAAGCTCATCTAGCAAAAATAAATTCTTTTAAGAATGGATTATTTTTTCCAGAAAGCAATCCTGATATCATCCTATTTTGACTATGCTTTACCTGGGAATTCACCATTGATTAAGCCTGCGATCTTATTCCCATTGCGCTCACCTTCACGACCATCAAACTCCCAGTGAACCCCTAAGTAAACGCGGCTTAGCACGTTTTCTTCAATGGCTTGGGCGATCGTCATTTTGGGGTTGAAGCGGGGTCGTATCCCTGTTGCACCAACATTCTTACCGTTAAATTCATCGGAGACAAATCTAAACTCATAATTATCCGCTAGACCAAGAACATGTTGGACAACCCGTAATGCCGTTGTCCCAAAGGTTGCATGTCCTGACGGGTATGCAGGGAAGTTTGGTGTAAAGGCTGAGGGTAGGTTTACATTTTGTTTATTGGTTCTGGGAGAGCCTAAGGGAGTCCAAGCGGGATCGCCTGCGGTGCCAGGGTTATTGTCTCCCGCGCCACTTGGACCCCACTCTTCATCGGCTTCACGAATGCCTAATACTGGACGCCAGAAATTATATTTATATTTCTCGTACCAAGTTTGAATACCCGCGTCAGCCATTGCAACATTAACCATTGCAAACAGCTTCGCGTTGACCTCTTCGCTACTCTTCTCTTGTAGCGTGATTGCTCGAACCACTTGGTTATAAAGACGGGGCGGAACGCCAATCCCAAAAGCGCCATCATAGGCCCAATACAACCCGACATCTGTTTGGTGAGATGAACGGGTGCTGCCTTGGTCACGTCCCATAGCCAATACTTTGTTGTAATCAGCGGCATACTGAGGTGAATCTAGCGCGGGTGGATCCATCACTGGCACTTTATTCACAAGATCGTTAATGCCAAAGGGTTTCACCTTTCCCCATAGAGGGCCTAGAAATGCTTGTGTGGGATTCACCGGATCGGGGCGATGCCGTCCTGGTTGGGTACTGGGTGTATAGAGACTGTCTGATGCTTCGGATCCGTCATTTCTGCGATCAGCCAGGATTCTAGTTGCCACTAAATTCCCCCATTCAATCCCAAAATCTATAGCTGGATTGCTCCCTCCTAGTAGGGTTAAAAATTCTTGCTGTTTACTCAAGAAGCTGGCTCTTTGACGACCATATAAACTAATGAGCGTTAAGGTTGCAGCAGTGGTGACGGCTACTTTTGCTGCGTCTAAAGTGTTGGTTTTGGGAAATTCTGGAGCATAGTTTAAGTAGGTACTACTCCCTAAAATTCCAAAGTAAGCATCGTACATGGCAAGATGGACAATGGCCAACGCTCGGGATGTGCGTGTTGGGCCGCCCTGTTCGGGATCGTTTGCAGAAGAAAAATCTTCTTTGGTTGCATCAAGTGCAACTTCATTCCAAAATAGGATTGCATCATCGGTAGGCATCATATAAATATTTCCTTTTTTTGCTTTTTGGATTAACAGAACACAGTTTGAAATTTGTTCAATACACCTTGAAAATATATTCATGGTTTTTGAATTTCTGGGCTATGGTCGAGAGATTGATGTCCTTTAACATCGACCAAGTCTATTGGGGGATCTCTCTGTCCATAACTTTTACAGATGCTCGTGAGATTTAGAATTCTATTTTGTTCTGTTATTTTTTTGCTTTTCATTATCTTTGTTTAGGTTGTTTTCGAGATGTTTTTATACGTTATGGAACTAAGATTATGGGACTAGGGTTTTATGCCCTAAAGGCCATAACTTGATACTCATATCTGAGCTACTGCTCGCCAGCATGTTATCCCTAGGATTAAAGGCGACTGACCAGACGCTTTTGTGATGCCCAGTCAGGTTGCTGATGAGCTTTCCTTTAGATAGATCCCAAAGTTTGACCGTACTGTCGTAGCTGCTGCTGGCTAGGGTTTGACCGTCAGGACTAAACGCCACTGACCAGACCGCTCCGGTATGCCCTGTTAAAGTTTGCCGCCACAGGTGGGTTTTTCCATTCCAAAGCTTGATTGTCCCGTCGGCACTTCCGCTGGCGAAGGTTTGACCATCGGGGCTAAAGGCGATCGCCCTAACCGCCCCTTCATGAGCCTCCAAAGTCGCCAGCAGCGCCCCATCACTAATGCGCCAGATTTTGATTGAGCCACTGTCATCTCCGGCCAGCACCATGTTTCCATCGGGGCTAAAGGCAACAGTTCTCACTAACGCGCCGTCCCAAAATTGACGTACCGTTTTACCCGCCTTTACATTCCAAACCCGTACCGTTTTGTCGGCACTGCCACTCACTAAACAATCGCCGTTGTGACTCAGGGCGATCGCCTCCACATCATCGGTGTGCCCCTTGAGCGTCCCTAGGAGTTGCCCAGTTCCCAACTGCCAGAGCTTAATGCGATTGTCCCAACTGCCGCTGGCTAAAAATTTGCTGTTGGAGGAGATAGCTAAGGCAACTACAGCATCACCGTGGCCTTCTAAGGTTTGGAGTAACGTGCCATCAGTCGGCGACCAAATTTTGATTTGCTTGTTGTAGCTACCACTGGCGAGATAGCGCCCATCGGGGCTAAAGGCAAGTGCATACACCCAAGCCGAATGACCGTTGAGGGTTCGGATAGGATTAGAAACGGTGGAGAAGTTAGCCGCTACGCTATTTCTTTGAGATTTAGATAAGACATTGGCGCAACCAATCCCGCCCAGAAAAACTGCCATCGTCGTTAAGGCTGAAACGGTAGAAGATTTCCAAGACATCGGCTTTGCCCTCGTTACTGGAGATTCCATGTTCAATGGGGATGAACAATGTCTCAAGAGCCTAAGCTGCAATCTTTTCTCGCACAGGTGGTTTAGATAATTTTTTCTGTAGATTTTGCTGCTTATTTTGGCGTTCAATCCAACAACGGCGTAAATAGATCCCAATAATCATCATCAGGATGCTTAAACCGAGTGGGGTTAAATTGCTCCAATGCTCTGCCATCTTGTCCCACACATGCCAAGTCAAAAGAAACATGGCTAAATAAGTAAGACTGTGGAGCCGTTTCCAGTTCTTTTTTAACCTTCTCATACTCCAATCATTAGAAGTAATAGCCAGTATTGTAAAGATAACAAAGGTTGACACTCCCTGAATATAAATCCAAAAAGTTGAAAGATCAAAAAAGTCAAAATCTCGCTTAATTACCAATAGGTAGGCGTGTCCTAAAGCTAAGCAGAAAGACAAAATACCAATCATTCTGCGATTTTTTAGCAGCCATTTTGGCATAGCTGCCTGCTTACTTTGTGGAAAGACAATCCTCAAATTTGTGGGCAGAAGGGTGGCAATATAGCCCCCTAAAGCTAGAAATCCTAAACTATTAGGTAATGGTGATAAATCAACAAACATTACTAGACCCCCAGAGTTCTATGCAAAAATAATTTTTTGATTAGATTTGGGGCTTCACACATCGGATATCAAACATCATTAAATTAAAGAGGCAGAATTAGATTTAAGATTAAAATCTAGCTCGTAATGATCTAATCTAGATTGGTTTGTGATTGATCATGCAGACATATTGCTTGTTAATCCATCGATATGCAAGCGGAAAATGTCAGGTGTTTTTTGTGCGCCAGATCACTGTTGGAAATGAGAATGTATGAATAATGTATGGATATTCTGAGTCCAACCTAAAAAACCAGATAAGATAGCTGAAAATGATTGACATGGTGAGATTACGGCCCATTGAGTTTTGACCTTTGTGCTGATCTGCACTCTGCTTTATGTCTCAAGCAGGCAACGGTTAAATTGAATCGCGAAGGATGAGGGTATAGAGCATGGGAAAGTACTTTAATTTAGGGTTTAGGATGCAACGCTTCTTCCAGAGGCGCTTTGGCAGGCGATCGCCCATCTTCCTTTTCCTCCTCTGTTGCCTTAGCCTTGGCATTCCGCTCCTCACAACCCAGGTGTCCGTCTCAACCTCTGTGCCTCAAGTTCAGGTCAGTTCAGGTGAATCGGCGAAAGGACTCTATCAATCAGGGCGCTTTGCCGAGGCAGAAGTCCTTTGGCAACGAGACGTTGATCGCTATGGGGCTAACGGCGATCGCCTCAACCAATCAATGGCCCTCAGTAACCTATCCTTGACCCAGCAACAGCTTGGCAAATGGGACGGGGCTAAGGCGGCGATCGCCCAAAGTCTTTCCCTCCTAAAGTCTCACCCCCCCAATGCCGACCAGCAGAAAATTCTTGCCGCCACCTTAGATATTCAGGGCGAATTGCAGCAGTCCACTGGGCAACCGGAGGAAGCCCTAAAGACCTGGAAAACCAGCGCCGATTTGTATCTCAAAGGGGGCAATGGGAATGGGAATGGGGCGATCGCCAGTCAGATTAACCAAGCCCAAGCCCTGCAAGACTTAGGACTATATCCAAAAGCATGTGAAACTGTTCTAAACGCACTATCCATTGCCCATAAAGGCTGCGAGATCTCGGAATCATCATTAAAAGCACTTCAAACTTCAACACTCCCGCCTCAGTCCCTAATGTTGGGCCTGCGAAGTCTGGGCAATATTTTGAGGGTCATCGGTCAACCCGAACAGTCCCAAATTGTACTCAAACAAGCTTGGCAGTTAGCCCAGTACCTTGGCGATGCCCCAAACCTTTCTGCGCTATCCCTCAGCGCAGGAAATACTGCCCGTGCCCTCGGCAATAAAGCCTTAGCCTCTGGGATCAAACCAACCCTGACACTCCCCAAAAACTTTGCTGTAGCCTCCTCTCCAGATGCCTGTTTAACGGGGAGTACAAAGGATGTGGCTGGCTTGTATGGACAAGCGATCACCTGCTACCGCAGGGCTGAAGCGTCCCCCATTGTGGGTGTTCAGGCTCAGCTCAATCTACTCAACCTGCTGATGGAAACTCGGCAATGGTCGCTCATTCCCGACCTGCTATCTCGACTGCAAAGCCGACTCGCCCAACTCCCGCCCAGCCATGCCGCTGTTTCCGCAAGGTTGAAACTGGCCCAAAATCTCATGTGTCTTCAAGCTGGGCTAGATCCTCAAAAATCCAAACACGCCTCCCCCCTATTACAACCTTGTCTATTTACCAATTCCACCCTTGTATCCACGACTAACTCGGCCCTTCAGTCAACCCAGATTCCATCCTGGTCAGATATTCAGACCCTAACGACAACGGCTTACCAACAGGCTCAAAGTCTTGGCGATCAGGCCGCTGCCGCCAATGCCCTCGGCTATGTCGCCGCCGTTACCCAACAAACAGGAACCTTGGCCCAATCCCAACAGTTGACCGAACAAGCCCTACAGCAACTGTCAGTCTTTAATCATCCCGAACTGGTTTACCCGTGGCAGTGGCAACTGGGTCGAATTTACCAGCGTCAGGACAACCGCAAAGCTGCGATCGCCGCCTATACTCTTGCCTACGAGACCCTTCAGTCCCTGCGCCGTGACCTGGTTGCCACAGACCCAGACATTCAGTTCACCTTCCGCGATCGCGTGGAACCCGTCTATCGAGAGCTGGTCGATTTGCTGTTGCAGCCCGAATTTATTCAAGGGAACGCGTCTGGGCAAGCGTCTGGGCAAGAACACCTCAAGCAAGCCCGTGATGTCATTGAATCCCTCCAGTTGGCTGAGCTGAACAACTTCTTTCGAGAAGCCTGTATTGAGGCGCGTATCCAACCCATCGATCGCCTCGATCCCAAGGCAGCAGTCGTCTACGGTATCGTCCTGCCTGAGCGACTTGCAGTCATTTTATCCCTACCAGGAAAACCTCTGCGATACTACGCCACCCCTCTCACGGCAGACGCTCAGGGTTACGGAGAAGTTGACCGCACCGTTGACGATCTCTATGCCACGCTAAATCCCTTTATTTTGAGTCCAAACCCGCTCCAGCCCAAGCAAAAACTCTACGACTGGCTCCTGCGGCCTGCGGCGGAAGAACTCAAAAGTAGCGGCATCGAAACCCTTGTGTTTGTGTTGGACGGCGTTTTGAGAGGAGTCCCCGTCGCCGCGCTCCACGATGGGCAACACTACCTCGCCCAAAACTACGGTCTTGCCCTCACGCCGGGACTACAGCTTTTGAGTTCCCGTCCCCGTTCCACCGAAAAACAAAGGACACTGATTGGTGGATTGGCTGAGTCTCGTCCCGGCTTTGCATCCTTACCTGGCGTCGAAGAGGAGGTGAAAGAGATTTCCGGTGCGGTGCCATCCCAGGTGCTTTTGAATGGAGAATTTACCCGCGATCGCCTCCAAGCCGCCATTGCCGCAAACCAGTTTTCTGGTATTCACTTGGCTACCCACGCCCAGTTTTCATCCAAAGCCGAAAACACCTTTTTGCTGACCTACAATGAGCGCGTCAATGTCAAAAACCTAGACCAGCTTCTGAGAGAGAGCGATCGCCCTCGGAGCAACCCCATCGAATTGCTGATTTTGAGTGCCTGTCAAACCGCAGCAGGCGATAAACGCGCCACCTTAGGGCTGGCAGGCTTAGCCGTGCGATCGGGGGCACGCAGTACTTTAGCCACCCTTTGGTCTGTGCAAGATCAGTCCACGGCTGAATTAATGACGTACTTTTATAAAGCCCTGCAACCAGGGGTAAGCAAAGCCCAAGCCCTACGTCAGGCGCAACTCAAGCTCTTAAACTCACCTCAATACCAGAACCCCTATTTCTGGGCACCTTTCGTCTTGGTGGGTAACTGGCTTTAGGCATTGGAGAACTTCAACCTGATTTAAACTGACTTTTTCCGACTTTTTAAGTCCATTTACCCTTGATCTTAGAAATTGCCTGAACTTTTCCGATTGCGTACCCCTACTTTTTCTGGGACAAGTAGTCTATACCCTTCGATAGAGATGCAAAATTGCGTCAAGCCGTGAACCCTCGCACTCGAACGCTCAAACAACAGGGGAGGAAAGATATCATGTCAAACCAGCGTCATCTTTGGGTGTTCATCGCCTTAGGACTTCTACTCATCGGCCCAACAACAGCCTTTGCAAATCCGCCATTGCCCCTTCAGACCATTGCCAGGGGGAAGGTCGCAAGCTCTAAAATATTGTTCAAGCCCCCTGCAAATGATAAAAGACCCAATCGTACCGTCGGAGCAGGTTCTCGAGGTGGCCCATGTCCCCAAGATCTCGCATCTGCGCCTGTCGCTGGCGAGATATCTAACCCGCTCACCATGATGGCCCTTGTGCCACCCACCAACACTGGATTGACGGTGTCAGAGCGCCCCACCTTTTGGATGTATTTGCCGCAAACCTCTGCCAAACAGGTTGTGTTGACCCTTCAAAAAGAAGACGCATCCTCCCATTCCCAGTGGGTGTTTCCTGTTCCCAGTACCGCTGGTGTTGTAAGCCTTCAGCCCCCAGCAGACGCGCCCCCCCTCAAGATTGGTGAAACCTATCAGTGGGCGGTTGTCCTCGTTTGCGGCGACAGACCAAACCCCAACGATCCGGCGATCGCCGCTTGGGTGCAGCGTGTCTCTCCCTCCCAAGCGATCCCGCAAAGTACCGCTCTCGATCTAGCCTCCTGGAATGGAGAACAAGGGCTTTGGTATGACATGCTTACCGCCTTGGGCCAAGCGCTGCGGACTAATCCAACCAATCTAGCCCTGACTGATGTATGGGCTAATGTTCTTAAGTCGGAAGGGTTAGAAATGGTGGCCCTAGAACCGCTCCGCCATGAGTAGCCTTTCGATACCTGCTTAGGTCAAACTTGCTTGAGTCAAACTTTCTTGGCTCAAATGGCGTTCAATCTCAGCTTGATTGTCTTGATTTTCCGATTGCTTCAGGTATTCCAGGGCAATTCGCCGAGCGACGGGGTAGTCTTTCCCCTCCGCTAAAAGCTGGGCTAAGGTGCATTGAAAGAAAACTCTATCTCTTTGGCGACTATTAATCGCCAAGACTGCTGCTGTTGTCATCCAAAACGTCAACAGCGCTGGAATGGCAGGCAGCCACCACCCCCACAAAAAACCAACATAGACGATCGCCATCAAGAGGCCACTGGCGGTAAATCCACAAAGGGCGATCGCCCGACCCGAACGGAAACGCCAACCGATCCCCGCCCCGATCCCCGCCCACACCAAAATCCATAGGCATTCAATGGGCTTAGGCCAGACCCGTAGCGGCGATCTCCCCTCCAAGGCAGCACTCAACAATTGACTCACAATATTGGCCTGTAGTGTCACCCCAGACATCCGTTCAGGCGAACCCAGCCAGTCGGTACTGTAGGACGTATAAAAGAAATCGTTGAGGCTTTCCGCATTGGTGCCAATCAAAACAATGCGATCGCGAAGACTATCTAAAGGGATTTGACGGTTCAGCAACGCCTTCAGGGAATACACCGGAAAACGATCTGCGTTGCCACGAAAGTTCAATAAAATTTGATAGCCGCCAGACTCAGCGCGGACATAGCCCCCATCATTGCGCTCGAATCGCTCTAAAATGGTTTTGCCAAGCTGAATGCGATCGCCGTCCAGCGGCTTCATCTCAACCCCTTGAGCATTGAGATAAGGGAGCGCCAGCTTAACCGCCAAGCTATAGTTCACCGTCTCCTCAGATAAGCTCATGGAGAGGAGCGCCCGTCGCACTTTCAGGTCTGCATCCGTGACCTGATCTGCAAACCCAATCTGTTCTCGCTGTTGGAGTAGCAGTGGCGGCTTAATTTGATTGCCCACAATCTTCTCAATGCCAAACAGATTTGGGGTAGCGCTAAAATGTTGCTGGAGTTCGGTATGTCCTGGCTCGATGGGTAAATTGCGGTAGAGATCTAACCCGATCGCCATTGGGTGCTGGGCCTTGATATTGGCGATCGCCTGAGCCAAAACCCGATCTGGGATCGGCCACTGTCCCACCGCCGCAATATCAGATTCATCCATTGCCACAATGGCAATCCGATGATCTGGACGCTCCAACGGTCGCCACCGAAAGCATTGGTCTAGAGCATTCCACTCAAGCCCCTGAAAAAGGCCGCTAAATCGCAGCAAGAGGATAGGGAGCGTGACGGCGATCGCAATTTTAGGAAGCCATTGCCACTTCAACCGTTGGGTTGAAACCGCTTGCCGAGCCGCTTGCCGAGCCAATGCCAAGAGTTGACTCGCCTGTTGAGTCGCATCCAGGGCCGCTTGAGCCTTGCGTTTCGCTAAATCTTGACTTGCCCCTAAAAATTGATAGTCTCGATCTCCTAAACTGCGACCTAAGGCCCAGACAAGGGCATCCTGTAAAAACTGCCCTCGCAGCAAAAAGGATTCATCCTGGCAAGACGATGCAAACCAGTTGCACAGCAACACCTCGTAGGGCCGCAACTCAGCTAATCTCTGTTCTGTCCAAGCCAGATCGAACACGGACTTATAGACGCGGTTGTGAGGAACTAACGTCCCCTGGCGCTCTACCACTAACCCCGATAGCCGCAGCTCCATCTGATGGGGACTGCCATCGTCAGAAATCGATCCATCCAGCAGAATTTGCCGATACAGACTCAACAGTCGCCCCACTCGATTCTGATTTCTCAAGATCCGGTCTCGAATGGTTCGCAGATGCTCCGGCTCGTCTTGAAACTCCCAATTCTCAATCAGACGGGAGTACACCACCTGCTCAACGGAACCTGTGAAGTTCGTACCAGTTGGATCGATCCCAGCGGCTGACGCAACCAAATGACAGAGTTTTTGGGTCAAAAAGGGTTGTCCACCCGTCCAATCTAATATTGCCTGCATTGTTGCCTGAGATTGGGCAACGGTTGTCTTCAACCCCTGGGCAAGAACCTCGACTTCATCCACCCCAAAGCCTTCCAATTCAATGGCTGTACCGATGTTAAACGGCGTTTGGGCCTTATCTAAAATCAGATCGTTGGGGGTTGCAACGCCCAATAAGGCAAAGGTGAGTCGCCCAAAGTCTGGATTGACCGAGCGTTGCTCCAAACAAAACCGAATAAAGATAAAAAAATCGTCCAGGGAAAAATTCTGACTCAGAACTCGGTCAATTTCATCCACAAAAATAACAATGTTTTGCTGAATCTCAACGAGCAAGACCTCTTGAACAAACAAACCTAGACGTTGCACCGGCGAGAATAAATCCTGCCGCTCTCGCCACCAAGTCCGCCACTGAAACTGAGCATCTAACTGTCCGCCACTCACCAAAAACTGAACAACTCCGGCATACCATCGTTCGGGGGTAACATCCTGTCTTCCAATCCCCGTCAGATCAATGAACAGGCACACCGTCCCATCGGCTTGCAATCGCTGCATTGTCTGCACCCGCAAGCTAGATTTACCCATCTGACGAGAATTCAGCACATAACAAAACTGACCCGCTTTGAGGGCTTGGTAAAAGATCAGGTCAGCCTTGCGGCTAACGTAGCTTGGCGCAGCACCGTCGAGACTTCCGCCAAATTGATACTCAAACCCTGACGGTGCTTGCGTCATGTATCCTCACTGCGATAGCACCCGATGAAAGTATTCTCGGTATAGCTGACAGCTCGGCAAGACCTGATTATTGTTCTGCTGGACCAGGCCCATGCTGTGAAGTTTATAAATCTGCATCGAGTTTAATTCAACCGGCTTTGGAGACTCGACCACTAAACGAAATGCCTCCCATAATGCTGGGCAAGATTTGAGGGTTTCTAGATGCCGACGGAGGTGGTTACTGTATATCCCTGCTTCAGTGGGGGCGCTTTGGAGAAGCTGCTGCAAGCTCATTTTTCCAGACCCAATTTCATAGAGCGCCAATCCTATCAGGGTAGGATGCCCACCTAGCATTTTCATTAATGCGTCAACTTGAGATTTAGTCCACGTAATGCCATGAAGCCACACCCAATTATTGACCTGTTTGGCATCAAATTCTTTTAATTCGATGGGGACTCCCGCATTAAAGGGAGATTGATTCATATCTAAGGGGACATAGCATTCTGTAGAGTATGCCATGACTATGCGAAGTTGTCGCCATTGCTCTAGAATCTTACCTTTTTCGTGCCAGCTTCGC
>JANLSD010000004.1:0-1769 GCA_031362245.1 Acaryochloridaceae cyanobacterium OTE_25_metabat_464
TGCCGAAGTCAATCTTGCTTGGGGGTGGGTTTATCCCTCGGTGCTGAGTTCGCTACATTTGTTTTACTTCGGCACCTATTTGCCCCATCGTCAGCCAAAGCTCGGCACCGAAGGATAAACCCACCCCCAAGCAAGATTAACTTCGGCAACGCCCAAAAAGTGATGAACAAGGTGAAACAATACAACAAGGGCACCAAAGCGTTTCCAGCTCCAGTAGCGCGTCATAAATGACCAGTACCAAGCCCAGAATCCAGTGCGATCGCCCCTCGAATAGTCAGGATCCTCACCGCTGGCTGGAAACTGGTGGTGCAACGTGTGGCGACGCAATAATTCTCGGTAAGAGAACAGTCCATAGAGCCAAAGCACCACAGTTCCTAGCCGATCATTCACCGCTCGATTAAGCGGAAATGCTGCCCCATGCATGGCGTCATGGGCTGTGATAAAAAGCCCCGTGTATAGAAGGGTCTGCCATAGCAAAATGAACCCTTTGCCAACGAAGGGAATGGATTCTAGATTGAGGGAAAACACAAAGCCCAAGCTGATGGCCCAAAGGCTAATCATGGACGCTGCAATGACCGGACTCAACCACACTTCAACCCCGTTGTCTTGGACTTCATCTTGGATTGAGACATCTTGCGTCACGCCACGTATATCCTTTACAACAAAAACTTGTTTACACTGCTTAACAATAGACGATATTGCTGAGTGCTGAACGAAGATTACTGATGTTCAGCCTTTGGAGTGAGCTGAAACAAAAGCATTAGAATCAAAAGAAAGGGGCAAAATGCGCCGTGAATGACGTTCATCTTCGACCCTCCGCCTTGGGGAACCAGCGAGACTGGATTTGGCAGGGATGGCAAACGCGCTACACCTATCTGCGGGCGGATCAAAGGACGAGTCAGCCCCCCATTGTGTTTCTTCATGGGTTTGGCGCATCCCTAGGGCATTGGCGACAGAACTTACCTTATTTTGCAGAGCGTCATTCGGTCTATGCCATTGATTTGCTAGGATTTGGCGGCTCTGAGAAAGCGGCGATTCCCTACAGTATTGACCTATGGGTGCAGCAGCTCCACAGCTTCTGGAAGACCTTTATTGGGTGTCCTGTCATTTTGGTGGGCAATTCGATTGGGTCGCTGGTGGCTCTCACGGCGGCCCATACCCATCCTGAGATGGCTCAGAGTCTTGTCATGTTAAGCTTGCCCGATCCGTCTCTGCGGGAAGATTTAATTCCCCAGTGGTGTCGCCCTGTTTTGTCCCGCATTGAGCGGGCGTTTACGGCGGAGTGGATTCTCAAATCGCTGTTTTATGGGGTTCGTCGTCCGAAGGTGATCCGTCCCTGGGCGGGGCTTGCCTATGCGAGCCGTGGAGCCATTACCGATGAACTGGTGGAAATTTTGACCACACCAGCGGGCGATCGCGGCGCAGCTCGTGCCTTTAGTCTAATTTTGCAAGCGATGGTGAACCCGAAGTTTGGGCCACGGGTGAGTGTGGTACTCCCCGAATTGGAGATTCCCATTCTGCTGTTATGGGGGCGTCAAGATCGCATGGTGCCACCGATGTTTGCCCCTAAGTTTGCAGCGATGAATGCGCGGATTAAGTTAATTGAGCTGGAGGATGCGGGGCATTGTCCCCATGATGAATGTGCGGATAGGGTAAATGGGGCGATCGCCAATTGGCTCACAGAATTAGAACCTGCCCTTTAAGATTTTGGCCGTAATTACCTTAAAACGGACTGTAGTTAATTGAAAAATAAAGCCCCTGCTCCTGGA
>JANLSD010000044.1:0-3634 GCA_031362245.1 Acaryochloridaceae cyanobacterium OTE_25_metabat_464
GGAGCGCTAATCCCCCGCTCGTAGCGAAAGCTATAGGCTTGGGGACATTGCTTGTAGGTGACGAGCTTTGTGGCAGATAGGGAGTAAGTCATCGGAGTTACCGCAAAGACTTAGGGTACATTTATAGTTAATCTTAGCCCCTAAATACAATGCGTGACACTATCAATCTTCAAACAGAACGATTGATGCTTTTCACAAGATAAACTTAGGGTACATATAACCCTACTTCAGACCCTAAAGATGCCACGCCGCCACAGCAAATCAGATGCAGTCAAAAGTTTGCTTAAGCAGGCCGCAGATCTGAGCGATGGCGAGTTGAAAGCTCTGCTGAGTGGATTGCAGGGGTTAAGCCAGAAGCAAAGGGTCGGTGAATATGGAAAGCCCCTAAACCAGGAGGGGTACATTGAAGAGAAATTCATTAATGGCTGTGGGCCATATCGATATTTACGGTATTGGGATGGCAAAACCCATAAGTCAGTGTACCTGGGCAAGGAGAAAGACAATCACTCGTTAAAATGAGAGAATGAAACCACAAACCATCTTGCTTATCGTTGGCATTTTAGCAATTCCAGTCCTTGGTTTTATGGCTTACAGTGCAGCCTCAGCGCCATTGCCAGACGGATTTCCTCAGCCTACCCCCAATGGCAAAATCGAAGTAAAGCAGTATCCAGCCTATCACGCTGGAACTTATACCTACAAAGGAAAGCTTAGTCAGGCAGCAAACGAGTCCTTTAGTCCGTTGTTCCAACATATCAGCTCAAACGGAATCGGCATGACTGCTCCTGTAGAAGCCCGTTATCCCAGCATTACGCTGGAAGAATTGCCGAACGGGAAACCTGATGAAGTGGGTCAGGCTGAGGTTTCCTTTCTATATCGAAATGGATCGGTACAGCCCAAACAGATTGCTGGCGGGATTAAAGTTGAAAGCCACCCGTCCATAACGGTTGTCAGTATTGGGATCACAGGCGCGTATACCTATGGAATGTATCAGGAGAATTTGGAGCTACTGCGTGACTGGCTAGCAAAGCATCCGAGCTATGTTGTGTCTGGTTTGCCACGTCGGTTTTTCTACGATTCACCTTTTATACCGGATGCGTTCAAACGAAGTGAAGTTCAAATTCCGATCCAATGAAGCTGTAAGTTTTCATTAAATTCTCATGAATCTGCAACGCAAGATCATCCATATCGATATGGATGCCTTTTACGCCTCCGTAGAGCAGCGGGATAATCCCCAATATCGAGGAAAGCCTCTGGTCGTAGGCGGCAGTCCTGATAAACGCGGAGCAGTTGCAGCCGCGAGCTATGAAGCGCGTCAGTTTGGCATTCACTCAGCAATGCCGTCACGCACAGTCGTTCAGCGCTGCCCACATCTCATCTTTGCCCCACCACGCTTTGAGATTTATCGAGAAATATCCGAACAGATCCGGTCTATTTTTGAGGGCTACACCGATTGGGTTGAACCATTAGCGTTGGATGAAGCCTATTTAGACGTGACAGAAAACAAGCAGGGTATTGCTTCTGCCACAGCGATCGCACGGCAAATCAAGCAGTTCATCCTGCAAAAGACCCAGCTCACCGCTTCGGCGGGTGTATCGTTCAATAAGTTCTTGGCAAAGATTGCTTCGGGAATGAATAAGCCTAATGGATTGACCGTAATCCAACCCGATGAAGCAGAGCCATTCATAGAGGCACTACCGATTGAGGCATTTTACGGAGTAGGGCGTGCGACAGCCGCCAAAATGCAGGAGCTAGGCATCCGCACAGGGGCAGACCTAAAACAGCGCAGCGAACGTGAACTGGTGCAACACTTCGGTAAAGTTGGACGGTTCTATTACAAGATTGCTAGAGGGATTGACGATCGCCCTGTTAACCCCAATCGCATCCGTAAGTCCATCGGAGCAGAGACGAGCTTTGACCCTGACCTTGAAGAACGAGAAGTGATTGAGCAGAAGCTGGAGGCGATCGCCCAAGAAGTGCATCAGCGCATGGAGCACAATGAAACCAAGGGACGCACCCTTACGCTGAAGGTGAAGTTTGCAGACTATCGCCAAATCACACGCAGTCGGACGATGCTTGAGTATGTGTCGAATGAGAGTCAGATATTGGGGATAGCGAAAGAGTTACTGAGGGGTATTGAGGTGGAAGCCCTGAAAGTTAGACTGTTGGGAATAACGCTGTCAAACCTAAACACTGAGACCGATGAGCCGACTTACAAGCAAATGGAATTAGACTTACGGCTGTTCTCATTTGCAGCGGCAATGGATGAAGGGATTGATTGGAGTTGAGGAAACTGCCTCAGTTGAAAGCTCAACAATACTAGACATCTCCAGAACCTATAGCCCATATCCGAGAAGGCTTTATGCCTTTCACCAAAAGGGTGCCCACTGGCTGAAACCTCCATTCTTCGTTCAAAATTCAATTTCGCGAAAAAATTATGCGATCTCTAAAAGAGAAGTTTTGCTCAGACCAGTCTCCCAGCAAGGATCTCAGGCTTAGTTTATATTATAGAGATGTCTACTTCAGGGAGTCACTACCTGTTGACGTTGACGCATCGTTTTGAGCGATTCCATGAGAACCGCGAAACCCTTTTTGAGGAGGAGGAACAACCCTGTAAAAATGCAACTGGTAAAGAGCAGCCCCATGGACTCCAACCCTTTAGACTTAAAGTCTACAACCCGCCGAGGCATGAGCGACATTATGCTCAAGATTAAGGTGTTTGTAATTAATGCACCCATCAATAAATAACCAGCACCCATCGCGATCCAAGACCCCTTTAGAATAAAGGGATAAATGAACATCAAGCTAGCGATAACCCACCCTAAGCTAAAGGGAGACAGGCATCGGCAAAGGGACAGGTCTTTTGTCGAAGTTTGAAGCAAATACACGCTTGCTACGACGACTGCAATCCAATTGGGGCTATCCGCTTCAAACATGGTTGTCTCACACCTCAACACTGTCGATAGCCTACCTGTCTATTCATACATGTCAAGTTTATTCCATTAATATTTACAATACTTAATCTAAAGTGCAGGATTAATATCGTGGACGAAAGTAAGTCAGCGCACTGAAAAAATGCCTCCATCTACTCCAGAATCAAGGCGCTCAACTTTCAGGTTCAAAGTCAGCTTTTGCTGCACCGCAGACTGGACAGACCCAATCTTCAGGGATATCCTCAAACGCTGTACCTGGTTCTATACCGCCATCAGGATCGCCTTCTTTGGGGTCATAAATATGACCGCAGACACTACAAACGTACCTCTGCATTAGTTTTTTCTCCTCTGAAAGAACTGAAATTTATGAGTGATGTAGGATAAGTCAATACAGTACATACCGTCTATCGTAAATAATGATTGGTACAGTAGCAGGACTCTCCACCATTAACTCCCTCACCGATTCCCTCATCGCCCTAAAATCCCAGTACGAACAAGCGCTCTCCGAAGCAAGCACGAAAGCTAGCCACATCCGAGAACAGCTTTCGCACGTCAACGCTTTACTGCTGAATCAGCTATTGCAGGGCAATGGAGTGGTGCCTCAACTGGTTCAGGGTGCAGCAGAGGTTCCAGTCATTGAGACGATCTCCCTAGCTTCCGCTCCATCCCTAGCTACATCCCCCGCTGCTGAAGCACCCGCAAGC
>JANLSD010000045.1:0-2693 GCA_031362245.1 Acaryochloridaceae cyanobacterium OTE_25_metabat_464
TAGTTAAAGAGTTACAAGCAGTCCTTAGCTATCCCTATGATGAGCAATCCCAAGAAGTAGAAGATAAATACTATCGTCTAAAACCTAAGGCGTTTTCTGACCTTGGTGGCGTGTCGCACTATAGTTGTTCATCTTGATGACTTCTTCGTAAACTTTTTAGATCCAACCCCTCTCATCGCGCTCAATACGCGGTAAGCTGTCGGGCACAATTAATCCATACAAACCTCTACCAAAACTAGTGAACGACCCGCGCTTTCTCCAGTATCTCCAACAAAACTTGGGCCTATCTGAAGCTGCCCTTGCTATAGCCACTCGCCAACAACAGCCCACCACCACAGAGCTGCCGATAGTGCTATGGAACTATGGTCTGATTACGCTGGAGCAGTTGGGAGAAATCTTCGACTGGATGGCAGAGACAGTGGGGTAGCTGTGGCGATGGCGGTGGTTGAGGCGATCGCCACAGCTAGGGAAGGTTGAGCGGTTGGGGTAATCACAACCAGGATTATGCACACTCGTCGGTGATTGGTATACATAAATAATTATTGGAGCGCAGTTAATTTCTAGCTTAAGTGGGAACCTGGGCGATCGACATGAAAGACGCTGCACAAATACTTAAAGAGTTTTACTATCTGGCAGAAAGCCGATGCACCTTTGACTTAGAGAACGGCAGTCACCTTGAGGGCTACATTCTTGAAGTCAAAGATCGGAGCATCGTATTTAGTGGTGGTGGGCCATTCGCTTCTTGCGAAGACGAACTCGTCCCAATCGAAAAAGTCGATTTAGACACGTTGTATTACTGGAGTAACGGCAAACAGTGTTATGTACATTCGAAATGGGATGGGGAGCGAAATGAATGGAGGTTCACACCCTCCTAATAATCTGTAAAATCGTTTCGAGGAAGGCATTTCATTTTCCCTAGCAGCGCACAGTCCCTCCAAAAGCCCCACTCCCACATCACCGCAGCTTCACTCCATCGAGTAGCCCGCGCTTGTTTCCCCCTTTCTCAGGCTGAGCGATCGCTTGTCCAGCCTGAACTTTAGCGATTGCGGGTGATCGCCCCTCAGATGCAGCACTTTTGGGTTTCAGTATGGGTTTAGGAAGGGCTTGTCGGGGTTCACCGTTGACAAGCTCAGGGACATAGAGCCTAGCCTTGGGGGGTGGTTCATAGGGGCCTTCAGCCTTTGTAACAACGATCGCACCATCCTGCATCTCAGCGATCGCCTGCCAAAACTGACCATCAGCGGGTGGCGCATTCTCCCAGAACACGGGCACTAAGTTTCGGACAAAGCGATCGCTTGGACTCAGCTCTCCATTGCGATAAATGATGAAGTGCGGCACGTCTTTGTGCAGCTCCCAGCAGCCGTTTAACGTGATTGCGGTTGGCGCTGCATCCACAACATTCACAAGCTGAAACGCAAGCTGCTTATGCCGAACACAGGGGTACACACAAAAGTTCTGCACCTGCCCTGGCTGATGCTTTCGTCGGACGACCTTGGAGGCATATGCTGGATAGTCCCAGTCGCCAACGGTCAGAATCGGGTGAGGGCCGTCTAGCGATAGTTCGCCGCTGAGGATGGCGATCGCCTGATAGAAGTGCTGGGGTTGAACCATCATGAAAATCTTTAAGGAAGGTTACTCATAGGTTAGCTATGTCTTTGATTAAAATCTTCCGTTGAATTTACGTAAGGAAAAGGCTCTTCTGGAATGGGTAAGTCTAGTGCTCCACAGAGCGGTTCCCAACCCTCGCTGGCTTTCCATTCGAGCAGCCTAGTGCCCAATCCGGCGTTGCGAACGAACTCATTATGCTGATTGAACGCCTGAATGCAAGCCTCACGGTTACTGATATCTGAGGTAAATTTGTTCATTAATAGTTCGTCCACCATAGTGCGCCATTCACCTTCAGATACACTTTGCTTATGAGGAAAAATAGTAGAGCTTGCGCTTTGCCACCAAGAGTCAGGGTCTCGATAAGAGAGAATCACCAGGGAATGTGGATATAAGTTACTCAACTCAAGCCAAAAGGCACTTGCAGGCCAATCGACGGCGGCTACATATCTATCAAAGATTTCTGACCATTTAATTCTTTCGCCGCGAATAGCTGCATTCCAGAGTGGGATGTGTTCAGGGTGAGAAAACACCTCGGACATATGATAACAAGGTTTACCAAGGAGACGTTCAAGAGCAAGCTTGAGAGACATTGTTCCAGTTCGACCGAGGCCGGCTCCCACAACTTTTAACATCGTAAGCACCTAGAAAGATTTAAAGAAAGCTAGTAAAGCAAGGTATTCCAGCTACTTAAAGGATAGAACGGATGGGCTGTTTGATTAAGAGAATGGGTCTAAAATTCATGACTCAACGCAAAAACGAACCAGGAGAAATAAGATAAAGCAACAGGTAATTTCCAATAATCGCAAATAATGTCCCAATCCACCCCTACACTATCCCCACTCGACTCCCTCATCGCCCTGAAGTCTCAGTACGAACGATCGCTCTCCGAAGCCAACACGAACGCCAGCCATCTCCGAGAACAGCTTTCGCACGTCAACGCTTTGCTGCTGAATCAGCTATTGCAGGGCAATGGAGTGGTGCCTCAACTGGTTCAGGGTGCAGCAGAGGTTCCAGTCATTGAGACGATCTCCCTAGCTTCCGCTCCATCCCTAGCTACATCCCCCGCTGCTGAAGCACCCGCAAGC
>JANLSD010000049.1:0-3664 GCA_031362245.1 Acaryochloridaceae cyanobacterium OTE_25_metabat_464
AGCATCGATTAACTCCTGCGTATTAGTAGGAGTTAATCCAAAAGATTTACAATAGTTTCCAAACTCTCTCAAGTAGGTTCCAAAGCTTACATCAAGAATATCTCTCTTATATCGCTCGCGAATATGAAATACATTATCCCAGGTAGCTATTTCATCAGAGCTAAAGCTAAAATCAATCACCCATTTTGGTAGAGGTTTTCCACTTTCTCCGATGTTTCCAGCGAAAGGTTCGCTATTATCAAGAGAGATTTCAACTGTTCCATGATTATATGGATCAAATGACCTGCGACGAGCACCATCATTTGTTCTGAGAATATCTTGCCCAAGCTTATAGCGCGAATTGCATTTGTTTCCCATTGGAACAAGATTGCGCAAATTTGCAGCAGCGAAGGGATATTTGTACTCTGGCAAGTAGTGATCTAATGCTTCACGGGGCGCACCAGGTGCATCGAAATATTCACATCCACAGAAAGAACATACATGGTAGGACGATGCGTCATAAATTGCTTTATAGTGCCTGTCACGAATTTCAAGATCTGTAAGCAGACTAAAGGCAAATTCAAAAAGAGATTTCACTGGTTCACGGATAGCTGATGGAAGCTCAGTAATAGCTTCGCAGTTACACTGACAAGATAAAAGGAGAGCAATTTCGTTCTGATCATTAAATGCTTGTAGGATTCTGTTTTGTTCCGCAACAGTAAGGTTTGCTAATGCTGTCTGATAGACCTTTAATCGATCCCTCAGCCCTGTGCGTTTTTGGAGTCTATTTCGATATGGTGCTGGAATCGTCTCAGGCCATTCTGGCAAGAGATTTCCTGTTTCTATACAGGCATGAATCAGTTGTAGAGTTTCACGCAAGCATTCATGAAGCCAGTTGTCTGTCGTCGCCGCAATGGGATATCCAAAAAGCATTCTAAAATCCGTCTTTAATTTGTTATCTGCCGAAGGTGATCTGCGAGAAACGCTTTCTCTACAGAGTTCCCTAAACGCTGAATTCCTGCTTTAATTTCGGCAGGGTTTTTACTCTGCATGAGTTCTTCAATCTCATCACGAGAGATTTGAGAAATGGGTGGGCGGATGCCAAAGCATTCTTCAATGATTGTGTCAAATGTTGAGCCAAACGTTTCAACGTCGGGATTTTTAATTTGGATCTTTCCTTCTTCGTTCTTACTGAAGATAAAAACTTTGTCTCTCTGCATATCCGAAGGGATGAAGGGTGCGTGTGTCGTCAGTAAGCAGTCTTGCCTAGATGCTCTAGAGATTTTTCTCCGATTCCCATCATTCGTAGGTAAATCCAGTATGCGTGAAATGAACTCTACCCGCCATTGTGGATTGAAATGCGATTCAGGCTCATCAAGTAGAAAAAGTACGTTGGGAGAAGACAGCATACAAAACATACCAAGGAGTTGAGCAAGTTGATGCTCACCGTCTGAAAGGGATACATAGTCAACCTCTGGATCATTCGTCCCTTCACCAGTCTTCTCCTTACGAAACCTAACTCGTTCAAATCGAAAAACCTTATCTTCATCTTGAGGCTCAGGGAGGCGCGAAGCAAATCTTCCTGTTTTTGCATCTCTGCGAAATTTATCGCGTGTCCCCTTTGACAACGCCAAGTCATTTAGCATAGCGAGTTTATGAAATGACGAGTACAGATCAAAGGTACTACTCCAGAAGGAACGAAATGCAGCTCTTGTTTGATCATTAATCCAGTAATCAAAGGTATAAGTTTCTGTCTCCTCTTCGTAGGTATAGCAGGTAGCACACCGTTGAAGCTGATCAATATAAGTCTCAAGTTCCTCAGTTAGCTGTATACCTTTGCGTCCAGTTTTCCTCTTGTTTTTTTTCTGATGTGCCAGTTGAATGATGCAACGAAACGAATGAAGGTCTTGCAGGTTTGCTTCTTTTAAGAGGGCGTCGCGCTGAGAATTTTCACCTAGTAAAAGGTTAGCCACAAGAACTTCAAGATGCGTTCCATAGTCGATCAGCATCAAGCGAGTATCGGGTATGGACTGACTTCGGGTTGCTAGGTTCAATGCTTTACGCCCTACCTCATCTGCATAGCCACTACGGCTCAGAAAAAATGGCAGGCTGAGCGTCTCATTGTCGCCTGATGTGTAACCAACAATTTTCTGAGGGAGCAAGGCATGGGTTTCAGAAGATGTTAGGTCACAGTCTATCCAATCGTATTCGTCTCTTTTCTGAATGATGAGAACAGGACGTTTTCTGCCAGTAGCCTCCCTTGATATACGCACACGAATAGAGGATTGATGATCTTCTGGGCAAATAAGGTACTCAATCTCAAATTGTAACTCAGGATTACGTTCCCCACGTTCTTCTTCGCTAATGCAAGTGTGAAATATCGACTGAAATATCTCTGCGATCACTTGCAAAAACTGAGATTTCCCTGCGCCATTTGGCCCAATGAGACATAAAGGATCAAACGTAGAATGGTCACTAAATGGGCTTCGCAATGAGCGATCTACCCCATCAAGTAAGCCGCCACAGGTTTTGGCAGAAATAATGCGGACTCGTAGCAGCTTCATTTGTTTCCCCTGACAAAGTGCATTGTTTTTACTTCTTGGTCAAAAACTTGTATAATAATTGGCTCTGACTCATCAAGCAAACTGAATAAGATATCTTTAAGAGAGTCATAATCGCCAGGTATATTTTCGCGTAAATCATCAAATGAAAGCGTATTCATAGGTAATTGGTGAATTATTTCCTTGACAGACTCCGTAGATATTTTAGTCATGGTTGGTTTCCTGTTAGTCAAGACTCTTTTAGGCGTGATAGGCTGTGTAGCCCGTTCAGTGCGAATACGTTCAAGTAATACTGATGCTGGCTCGTCAGTAGGGTCTTGTGATACTAGTTCACCTTTAAATGCTTTGTCTAATAATGCGGGTATCAATCGTTCGATTTGTTCGCAAGCACTGCGGTGAAGGCTTTCAAGTTGATCAGCGTAGGAAAATAATGCTTCAACACGGCGGACGATTTCTTGTTGTTCTTCTGCGGGGGGAATTACGATTGGCAATGCAGACAGAAGAGACTTATTAATGGAAGCAAGATTTGTTGTTTGTTTGCCCACTGATAGAAAGTAATCTGCCCCTCTTAAATTGCCGTACCAAGAAAAGAATTTAGGTGCAAAATTCTCATCATGAAGACGGACTCGAAATACATGATTTTGGAAAGTACAGCGTTCAATTTCGCCATTCCATACCCATCCTCTGCCAAGCTTATCAAGATCACCACCTTCATTAAATAGAATATCTCCTGGCTTGAGCAGCAGTCCTTCAATACGTTTGTGGGGTACTCGTATGGTTTTGATTTCACTTAAATCAAAAAATCCTCGCTGCACATTAGCAACTCTCAAATAGGGCAGTTCCTCATCTGTTAAATTTTGCTTTTTTGAGTCCTTTGTAATTCCCCCAGTAATTTCTGCAATCTCTCCTAATCGAGCTATAGTCCAATTTATCGGAAAGCTGAAATCCCCAAAGCAAGATGCATCGACAAAACTGAACTCAGTCGATGCTCCTTCAATTACATGGTCTAAATCTAGGTTTTCATGCTCGGCACGCCAATCCTCTGTAATCTTTCCTGATGTTGCAGCAGAGAGAACAGACTGTCGGAAGTGATTGAGGATAAGGGACACATGATCGAGGCGATC
>JANLSD010000100.1:0-4562 GCA_031362245.1 Acaryochloridaceae cyanobacterium OTE_25_metabat_464
AGTGAGGTTTCGGTTGCGGTTCACCAGTGAGGCTAAAGATGCATTGGTGAAATTGGCGACCGCCGATCCGAAAAAGTATAAGAAAGTATTGAAGACACTGGGATTGATGCCAGTTAATCTACAGCATCCTGGACTCAATACACACAAGTTTAATTCGCTGAAAGGGCCAAAAGGAGAAGAGGTCTTTGAGGCTTATGTTGAGAATCAAACGCCTGGAGCCTATCGAGTCTTTTGGTGTTATGGCCCAGGTCAAGAAGAAATTACGATTTTGGCAATTACCCCGCACCCATAGCTTTATGTCCATCCCCGCCGTCAAACTCATCCCTGTCGCTAGTCCAGTGATCGCCATAGTCTTAGACCAGCGATCGCCCCAATCGCAGCCATCCGCCTCAGACCTACGCGGGTCGCGGGTAGAAGAATTCTTTCGCGCTCGGGAGTTAAGGCCGAACACGCGATCGGCCTATGAACGGGAATTTAAGGCGTTTTTAGGCTGGACACAGAAGGGCTGGCAGGACATCACGGCACGGGATATTGACCGCTACAAGGAATACCTTAAAGCGTTGCCATCGGGACGTGGAGGGACGCGATCCACAGCGACGATTAACCTGTCGCTGTCTGCCCTTCAAAGTCTTTTCAAATGGCTGTGTGCCCGCGACTATATTGGTAAAGATCCGATGATGCTGATTGAGAAGCCGAAGCCTGACCCCGTGGAGTCTCAGGAATGGTCTGCCGATGAGGTGAAGGGGTTATTTGAAGCTACGCAGCAGCGGGGAGAGACGGAGCCACGCGATCAGGCATTGTTGTGGGTACTGCTGCATGGGCTAAGGGCCAGGGAGGTCGAAGCGCTGAATGTGGGAGACTTTGACGGAAAGCGGGTTCATGTCAGAGAAGCCAAGGATGATAGTGTGGGCCAGGTGCCGCTGTTGCCGGAAGCGATTGAGACGCTGGAGGTGTATCTGAACTTTAGATGTTGCTGGGGTGAAGAAATCACGCCTGAATCACCGCTGTTTTTGTCGGAGTCCAACAATAGCAAGGGAAAGCGTTTGGGGTATTGGGGCATCTACAAGGTAGTGAAGGATCTTGCTGAGATTGCTGGAGTCAAAGACTCGCATCCGCATCGAGGGCGACATACCGTTGCGACGGAGATGGTCAGCCGAGGCATAGATCCGCTCTTAGCACGGCAGATTACAAGGCATAAATCAGAGAAAAGTTTTGAGCGCTACAGCAAGAGGGCGTTGCAGAAGCAGGCTGAAATGCAATTTTTGCGGGTGATGGGTGGCTGAGTTAGAAAGTGATATAAGAAGTTAACTGTTCGCTTTATCCAGTCAGAGCATTAATTTAAGGGGTTAAGCAGGGACGCGACTGATAATTTGATCGATCGCGTCAATAATGGGATGGAAAACACTATTTTTGGGTTCGCCCTCCAGGGATTTTATGCGATCGCCGTAGGCCAAAAAGTAGAGTTCCATTGGATGAACGCTCAAAACCGTAGATAACTTGCGAAGGGTGCTTTCTGCGGGACTCCCATTGCCGAGACAAAGGTCTCTTAGGCAAGGATGGGTGATTCCAGCACCCCTGGAAAGTTCTCGAAGGCTCATATTATTCTCTTTCATATGCTTGAGAACAACCTTGCCTAGTGGTGAGCAATCTTCGGGTTTAATTCGTAGAAGTGCCATTTAACCCCTCGTGGGTGGAGTTTATTTTTAAATTAGTCTTGAAATACATTTGCATTATGGGAAAAATGATATACCATTGTGTGAGAACTCACAAACAGCAGCATTTGATCTAGAGTTTAGTCTAACAAACCCGTTCAGGCAAGCCTTTTCTAAGGCAAGCATTGAGGTTCAGCTCGGTGTCTTCTGGTTGCAGTGGTGATGAAAGACTTAATCGGATGGGGGAAAGGGGGACGTGCAATTTGTGAGTGCTATGGCGTTTTGGCCTAGGCTTCATTGCGAAGCGTCAAAGCAAAGGGGAGCCATTAGACTCAAAAGAGCTTTAAATCTTGACAGAGCCATGATTAAGGGGTTTGATCATTACAGCTTAATGAGGTGGCAGATGTAAAAAACTTTAAATAGCTAAAAACCCCACCGAGTGTAATCAGTAGGGTTTAGGAAAGGTACTTGATTTGAAATAGGTGCAGTGGAGCAATAACCTGTAGTTTGACGACGCATGGTTAGAGCACCTCAGCTCTGCTATGTTTAATTATAAACCATATCTCCCCATCCTTGGCAAGGGGTTTGGCTTACAAAATTCCATAGCATCACCTATTTCTCCACGAAAACCATAGATGGTGGAGAGAGACCGTGCATCCCAAACAATCGACAGTGCTCCGAAAGCAGCCGCTTTTGGGTAAAAAGCGCAAAATCAAAAAATCTTTCGATAACCGTAAACTCCTAGGCCCACTCCCGCTCACAAGTGCAGGGCAGCGTCTAGCAACCCTCTTCCCAAAGGGCTGGGACTGGATTTATACAGATGCGCCTAAACGGGGCCTCAAGCCAGAATGGGAAACCGTCAAAAAGTTTCCCCTAACCCCCGTCGAACTGTGGAGCCTACACCAGGACGAACACTGCATTATCGGTATCCGCCCCGCTTACGTAACGCGCTGGGGGATTTTAGATATTGATACCACCTCCCCCTACCACCCCCAAACAAACCCCGAAGCCCTCCCCCGCATTCTGAACACCCTAGAAGACATCGGCATCGTCCGTACTCTCCTGTGTCAAAGCAGCCATAGTGGTGGTCTGCACCTGTATATTCCCCTGCCTGAAGCAATTGGTAGCTATGGTTTAGCGGTCGCCCTCAAACTGCATCTCAGCACCGCAGGGTTCAAACTTCGTTCTGGTCAACTGGAAACTTTTCCCAATGCCAAACGCTACATTCCTCAAGGTCAAGGCTTTAGTCTCTATAACGGTGTTCGTTTACCTTTCCAACCGAACACAGGGTTCTTGCCCCTAGACGAAGATCTAAACCCATTACCGTGGAACCTAGAGGAGTGGCTAGATGCTTTTGATCTCGCATCTTCGTGCCAAGACCTTGCTCTGCTCAAACGCCAAATCGCCGACGCGGAACTGAACCATCGGATTAGGAGGGGAGATCGCACCCCCGCTAGCCTAGAACGCTGGCAAGACCGAATCAACCAAGAAAAACTAGGTTGGAGTGGCCCAGGCGAAACCAACGAAAAACTCAAAGCCTTTGGGTGTGAAGCCAGAGTCTTCATGGGCATGGACTCAGAAGAACAGATCGCCCAATACATCGAAAAAACCGCCCAGAGCACCCCAGGCTTTTACGAACATAGTGGCCATCAAAAAGACCTCAAACAGCGCTCCAGAGACGTAGCAGCCTGGGCAATTAAATACTATTGGCCTATGGGAGGCCCCTCCAGTCGGAGTACCGGATACCATAGCCCGCAAAAGTCGATTGCTGACTTCAGCTACCACCAAGCTAAACGCGAAGCCGCGCAACATCGGATCAGGGAGGCGATCGCCCACCTCCAGCAAACCAATACCCTCCCCGCAACTGCTACAGCCCGTGTCAACGTGATCGTAAGTATCGCCAAAGTGAGCCAACATACCCTGTACAAGGCCATCAACAAACCGCTATGGCATCCAGATGAATTTCCGGCGATCGCCCCCGAGAACAAGGGTGAAACCCAAGCCATTCAACCTATTACACAACCTGAAGTCAAAACCGAAAAAATCGAGATATCAAAAACCATCCAACCCTTGATAAATAAGAGAATTACACAGTTCTTATTTAAAGTAGGGTTTGTAATGCTAAACCAGCTTATTGAAGCCGCCGCTGCCTTGACCCCTAAAGGTCAAAAGGCGGCACAAGCGGCGCTTCCCGAAGCCAAAATTTCTGAATGGGGGGGGCTAGGGGGGAAATTTGGCACAATCGCCTTATCCTTAACCAACTGGAACGAGCTTAAATTAACCCTACCTGAATCTTTCCAGCTCAAAATAGCCCAAGCCGAACGCCAACGAAAACGTGTTCAAGCCGAAGAAACCCAGCGTCGTCATCGAGCTGAATCTAGACAACTGCGTTTAATTCTGCCGCAGTCCCCCAACTCCCTTCGGTATGAGAACCCTTTGGAGTTTCAGCAGGAGAATCCGTGTAAGCTCAGCGCAAAGATTTTCCCCGTTCTATTGCCATTGCCTCTTGCTACTGTAGAGACGCTTCAACAACGCGCTCCAACCCTTGGTGAACAGCAAGACTTTGAGTTATGGTATGTCCTTGCTGAGCAATTTAATCTTGTTACTGATTTTTACTGGCAAGATTGCGAATATTGGGTTGAATCTCGTAATCAGTGGTATTCCTACTGTGAACTGTCCGGTACCTTCACGACTCGAAGGCTTCGACAATATCTCCGCCTAGACCTCGAGCCCCCTGCCCACAATCCATTAGACCTGGTTGACTGACAAAAGTTACGTTCAAAGGGGCGAGATACCAGGAATAGGTAGGAATTGACAAGGTTCAAGGCTGGACAATTAAGATTAGACATTGCAAGTGGTACTGTGACCGAATGGAATGGCGTTACTTGGGTCCAGGTTATGGGATTAACA
>JANLSD010000130.1:0-2637 GCA_031362245.1 Acaryochloridaceae cyanobacterium OTE_25_metabat_464
GCAAATCCTGGTTAGCGCGTTCGGTAAGGCGAAAAGTCGGCATTAGACAGCGTGTTCCCGATCTAACTCTTCCAGCAACCCCTGCAAAGAATATTCAGCAACTCCGCTGTTCTCACCCTCTTGTAATGCTTGTCGTAAAGCCGCCAACTTCATCTCATGTTCTTCTAGCAAACGGAGTCCAGCGCGGATGGCTTCACTTGCAGACGCAAAACGCCCATTATCAACCTGACTGGCAATAAACGTCTCGAAATGCTCCCCCAGAGTCACGCTTGTATTTTTTTGCATATCGCTTCCTCCAGCAAGAACATACCAGTTAATATTATATATTGGTATACCCCAAATTTGCTTTTGTCGCTTTACCGCCAGAGCCTCTCAATCCATGTCTTTTCAGCGATCGCCTTTGGATTGAGTCCCAGAGCGAACAAATTCAAAACTAGAGGCTAGGGAAGTGAGGGCGATCGCCCCAGCATTTGCTTAAGGTCTGCGATCTCCTTGATCTAGCGTTTGCCTGGACAACTATTTGGGCCTGTGCAAGCGGCTGTATCTGGAGCCGTCCTTCTGCGATCCTATGTTTTCGCTGTGGAGGGCGATCGTCTTTCAGTGAGGTGGTTTTTGTGGGGGGCGATCCCTGTTGAATTGAGTCCCAGAACGATCAAATCCAAAACCAGACCCTAGGGGAGTGAGGGCGATCGGTTTAGTCTTCCTCATTGTCTGTACCTTCGCTAGGGTTCTGTCTAAACTCAAGCGTGTGCCAGTGGTTTAGATGGAATGTGTAGAGGGTCAATTTTAGGGACTGAGCTTTCGTCAGCAGGGACAAAGTGAACTTCAATTGCATAGCCTGCTCCCGCAGCCAATTTCATTAGGGTTTCCAGCTTGGGCATTTGTTTGCCGGACTCGATTCGAGCCAATTGAGGTTGTTTAATCCCCACGAGATCGGCAAAGTCCCGCTGATTTAAGCCCGTCGCTTTCCTCAGTGCAATAACGTGACGAGCAACATCGAACTCAGTTTCTAGCGCATCGTATTCAGCCTTTACCGCTGGCTCAGTAAGGATCTCAGCACGAACAGAATCCCAGGAAATTATATTGGTAGTCGTCATCTCTTCTTCCCCTTTTTCGGTTTTTGATCTCTAGTCGAAGTTTCCTGTTTAGGCTTCTCTTCAGCCAAAAATGCGTTCATGCGCTCTTGGGCCAAATCAAGCTCCTTCTTAGGCGTCTTTTGTGTTTTCTTTTGAAACCCATGCAGCAGGATGAAACGCTTGCCTGTATAGGCAAAGTACAGGGTGCGGTAAATGTTTGTATCTTGCTCAATGCGAATTTCATAGAGCTTGTCTGCGAGTGGTGCAACATAGGGCTTACCAACGGCTGTACCTTGCTCTTGAAGAAGATCGAAAATGCGACCAAATTTGGCCTTAACCTTCGGCTCTTGAGACTTAAACCATTCAAGAACGGGCGAGTTGCCGCTGGGAACTTTGTAAAACTCGACCTTCCACTGACTCATGGAAATCCATAACTCTTGATAACTCTAGCGTTATCATAGCTTACCCTAATCTTTTTCGGAACAGCCATTATTTCGCAGACATAGAAGGAATCCATACCCTTTTTGCTTTTTTCTCCAAAGTCCCCCTTTCTTATAGCCCGATAGGGCTTTATCTTGGGGATTGGCGATCGCCCCAACATTTGCTAAAGGTCTGAGATCGCCTTGCTCTAGCGTCCGCTTCAAAAGCTGGACGACCGTTTGGGCTTGGGCAAGCGGCTGTATCTGGAAGCATTCTTCTGCGATCCTGTGTTTTGGTTGTGCAGGGCGATAGCTACGCACCAAGAGTCCGCATTTCAGCGCGGTGGTTTTTGTGGGGACGATAGCTCCTGACGTTTGTTTGCTAATGCGATCGCCCATTTGGAATTGCATGAGTGGCTGGATCTGGAGTCATTATCGCCATCATACTTAAGGTACTCAGTTTAGATTTAGTCATTATGTGGCTCCAAAACCTAAAGATCGCAACTTGGAACTTAAATCATCCGAAACCCAATAGCTGGAAGAAAAAGCCTCTGATTGAGGCACAGATTTACAAAATTGATGCTGATATTTGGGTCTTGACCGAAACCAATAATGAGGCCATCGCCCTCTCTAGCACCCATCATAAATTCACCTCAAGGGAGGATGAAAAGCATGATGCTTACACAACAGTTTGGATTAGATCCGCTTTCTCTGGACAATTACTCAAAACATTCGACCCAGAAATTGCCGCGTGTGTTTCTTTAACGCTCCCAAAAGGAAAATATCTGGTTTATGGCACCATCATTACCTGGCATGGTGATCGTGGCCAAGATGAGCAGTCCAAAAATTGGGAAGAACACTATAAATCAATTCAAGCTCACGGAAATGACTGGTATCGATTGCTTCAGGAAAATCCCAATTCCAGGATGATCGTTGCTGGAGACTTCAATCAAGCAAGAGATAAATCTAAGTGGTATGGCACAGAGAAGGGAATTAATCTACTAGACATCTCTATAATATAAACTAAGCCTGAGATCCTTGCTGGGAGACTGGTCTGAGCAAAACTTCTCTTTTAGAGATCGCATAATTTTTTTCGCGAAATTGAATTTCGAACGAAGAATGGAGGTTTCAGCCAGTGGGCA
>JANLSD010000139.1:0-15466 GCA_031362245.1 Acaryochloridaceae cyanobacterium OTE_25_metabat_464
ATCGATAGATCTAACTCAACCCCCTCAACCCCCTGCGATCGCGCAAACGCCACACTCCCATCCGTAGAACCAGAATCTACATAGATCACATGGGGCGATTGAAGCAGCGCTGACTGGAGACAGGTTGTGAGGCGATCTCCCTCATTGCGGCCAATCACCACAACTCCAACTTCACTAGGCATTCTTTTCCTCACCCTAAATATCCTGACGCTTCAAGATTCGTGCTGGAATCCCCACCGCAGTCTGTCCGGCGGGGATATCCGTCAGCACCACGGCATTGGCCCCAATATTGACATCATCACTCAGGGTAATGCCGCCCAAAATTTTAGCACCTGCCCCCACATTGACCCGAGCGCCCAGAATAGGAGCCTCCAGAGGCCGATCCAGATGGCGATTACCCAGCGTGACCCCTTGGCGCAGAATGCAGTCATCCCCAATGTGACAGCAGCCGTGGATGATGATCCCGCTTTGGTGTTCAATCACCACCCGACGCCCCATCTGCACCGTATAGGGTAAATCGATCCCATAGCCATTGCGAACCTTGCGATAGAGGGCACGGTACAGCAAGCTTAGGGGTGCGCGCAGCAGCATCGGCTGTACCTGCATGCGCCACACGCCAAACCGATGGGCCGCCACAGCCCGAAACCCTGGTTTTGTCCAGTCACGACCGTGGGCCACCCAGTCTTCCTGGAGTTGCGCCCATAGCCCTAGGCTTTCTGGAACAGATTCTGTCACGACACCCCTCGTTTCGCCCACAGGCTGTTACGGAAAAAATCCCATAAGAAATAGGGCGGATCAGAATCTGGTTTGCTAGACACCCAGCGTCGCAAACGCCACAACGCAAACCCCGTCATCCATAGTAAATCTGCCAGCGCTGTATAGAAGGCACCGTGAAACTTCAGAAAATAGCGCCGACGGGATTCAAACCAATACTGCGGCATCCGTTGAGGCGATCGCCTAGTATCCGTCACCCCTGTACTTTGCCCCACCAAATGCACCACCCGACTTTCGGGTACATACCAACATTCCCATCCCGCTTGCTGAGCGCGATGGCAGAAATCCACCTCTTCAAAATATAAAAAATAATCCTCGTCAAATAATCCCGCCGAGGACAACACCTCACGGCGGATCATGAGACTTGCCCCTGCCAACCAATCCGAAAGACAGGGTTCCATGACAATAGGCATGGCTAGCCGTCGATGTTGAATCAATCGAGAAACCACCCCTAAGCGCAGCCCATGATCCAGTTCACTCCAAACAGACGGGAACCGAAACGCAGAGGTTTGGGGCGTGCCATCGGGTTCCTCGAGACGACTGCCCACGAGTCCTACCTTGGGATGGTCATCTAGGAATTGGATTAGGGGGGCGATCGCCCCTTCCCTCACGGCTGCATCTGGATTGAGCAGCAAAATATAGTCTGGGGGAGCGTTTGCCGCTATCGCCTGCCGCAGAACCACATTATTGCCATAGGCAAACCCGCCATTTCTGGACATAGCCTCCACCTGAATCCAGTCTGGATTTTGGAGTAATGTCAGTCCCTGCTGTAGCACTGCTAAGGAATCGTCGCCCGATGCATTATCGACCACCACCACCCTCATCTCTAGACCGCGCTGATACTCTGCGACCAAAGACACCAAGCCATCCAGCGTCAAAGACGCCGTTTGATAATTCACAATCACAACCCACAGACGGACTGAGGGAGGGTTCAAGGGTTGCATAGGCGGGGATGAAGGCGCGTCGAGTAAAGCAGAATACCTAAGATGTGCCTATTATTCCCGATTCTAGCCCTTTGTCTATCGCTGATCTGCCAACATCGACTGACAAGGGAGGCAGTTTAGTATTATCCGTGACAAACCGAAAATTAATTTTTCATTATGCTTACAAGACATCTAGAGTTGTCTACACTCTTAGAAGTCACCGTTGATAGAGCAGCAAAATGTCGCAGTGCTTACAACCTGCCCATTCACTCTAAAATTAAAGGTGTTTTATCCCATTTTTCTTTGTTCTGAGCGGAAAAACGATTATGACTCAGCTCAAGACTATCACTCCTCACAGCAAGACTCCCCTGACTGATGGAAAGTACTGGAACGAACTTAGACAAGCCATTTCTGACACTTCAGGCTTTAAACGATGGGTTTTAGATCGACAAATCGAACCCAAAAGTGCCGAAGGTAGTATGGATGCTATGGTTCAGCTCTACTTACGCCAGACGCTTGAAACCTTAGCCTACTAATTGTCTTAATCTTGCGTTACTCATTGGTGCTGTCTTATGGGGCTGTTGACTTAGGTCAGTGGCCTCTTTGTCTTTGGAGAGAAGTCTTTGGATACACCTGACCGCAGCTTACAGGAGGAGGTAATACCCCTCACCCCTCCTGTGATGTGCAGCAGGTCAGATTAACGCAGTTATTTAATGGAAGCTAATCCTGTAACGGAAGAAGACAGAGACGTTAAGTCAGAGATAATTTTAGCCTTGTCTGGGCTGGGTGCTTTGAGTTCGGTTTGAACTGTTTTTAGTGTAGAGCTGATTTTGTCGAAGCTCCCACCAGATTTGGTTTTGACGACGTCACTGACTTTTGTCCAAGACTCTTGAAGTTTGGTCGCTTCTTCTTGAGCGGCTTTAAAATCGCCTTTCTTAACGGCATCCAGGGCAGCAGTTACACCGGTTTTGAGTCCTGGAATAGTTTGGGTCAAGCTGAGCAGACCCGCCGCACCCGTCACATTTCCGGCAACCTTGGCTGCGGCATCTTTGGCAGTATCTCCGGCCTTCATGGCACCTTCTCCAGCCTTGGTCGCAACGCCGCCGACTGCATCTTTAGCAGTATCTCCGGCCTTCATTGCGCCTTCTCCAGCTTTGGTCGCAACGCCACCGACGGCATCTTTAGCAGCATCTCCGGCCTTCATGGCACCTTCGCCAGCTTTTGAAGCGCCTTCAGTGGCAGTTTTAGCGGTTTGATCTACTGCGTTTTTGGCATCATCCGCGACTTTTGTAGCGTCTCCGCCACAAGCAGTCAGCGCAAAAATACTAAATGCTGCAATGGCTAAGGTTGCTTTAAAAAGATTCATTATTTTGTCCTACTATGTCAAATTGGAAGGCTATGCTCAGTGACCTGAGTAAAGTTACTTAGCAGAGATATTATTGCATGCCCCCTAAAGAATCAACACAATGGCTAAGTTTTATACAGACTTAACGCAGCCTTTAACAGCTTTTATCCAAGCGCAGCCTATCTTTTTTGTTGCAACAGCACCTCAGGCCGGACGGATTAATTTATCGCCGAAGGGCATGAATACCTTTCGCTGTTTAAGCCCGACTCAAGTGGCGTACTTAGATTTAACCGGAAGCGGCAATGAAACCAGTGCCCATCTTGAAGAAAATGGGCGATTAACGCTGATGTTTTGCAGTTTTGCAGAGGAGCCGCTGATTCTCAGGCTCTACGGGCAAGGTACTGTCATTCGTCCTCAGTCCGCCGAGTGGGATCGCTATGCGCCCCAATTTGATCTATTGCCCGGAACTCGCCAAATTATTGTGATGCAAATCGATCAGGTGCAAACCTCTTGTGGTTTTGGGGTTCCGCGCTTAGACTATCAGGGCGATCGCCCCACCCTAATCGACTGGGCTACAGCCAAAGGCGAAGTGAGTGTTAAAGCCTATCAACACACAAAAAATCAATACAGCATTGACGGATTGCCAACTTATCTTTTTGAGCCACCTGAGCGCACCCAAACCCCTTAAAATAATGGGGATCTTTGGATTTTCAAAGATTGTTCCCTTACCTTTCTCTTAGTAGAGGCGTCATGACCCAGCGGCCCAAAATCATCGTGCTTGACGACGATCCCACTGGATCTCAGACGGTTCATAGCTGTTTATTGCTAACGCGCTGGGATGTCAAAACCCTGCGGATGGGTCTGGCTGACGCCGCACCGATTTTTTTTGTTCTGACCAATACCCGCGCCCTGGCACCGGATGCGGCGGCACAGATTACTCGTGAGGTTTGCCAGAACCTGAAAGTGGCGATCGCTGCGCACCAAGAGTCCGCTGCCGAGTCCATTCAAGATTTTCTGGTGGTCAGCCGTTCCGACTCAACCCTACGGGGTCACTATCCCATCGAAACCGACGTCATTGCAGAGGCATTAGGACCCTTTGACGCGCACTTTTTGGTGCCCGCCTTCTTTGAGGGGGGACGCATCACCCGCAATAGCATTCATTACTTAATAGTGGATGGCATCCCCATCCCTGTTCACGAAACTGAGTTTGCCCAAGATTCTGTCTTTGGCTATCGCCATAGCTATTTGCCAGACTATGTTGAAGAAAAAACGGCAGGTAAAATCCCCGCTGCGCAGGTAGAGCGCTTTTTGCTCGCGGATCTGCGATCAGGCTGCTTAGATCGGCTTCTGGAGCTGTCTGATAACTGTTGCGTGGCTGTTGACGCGGAGCAGCAGGATGACTTAGTTCGATTTGCCCTAGATGTTTTGACTGCCGCAGCAAGCGGCAAGCGCTTCTTGTTTAGAAGTGCAGCCAGCCTATTAACGGCCCTAGCCCAACTCCCCCCTCAACCTGTCCCTGCTGCAGAAATGGCCCAGTATGTGAGAGGAGGACAGCCTGGAGCCTTTGTGGTTGGCTCCCATGTCAAAAAGACCACTGAGCAGCTTACCTATCTTTTAGATCAGCCGCAGATTGCTGGGATTGAAGTCCAGGTTAGCCGACTCAAAGACGGCGCAGATGCCTACGCTGCGCTGCTTCAGGAAACATTGGAACGGTTGCGATCGCACCATGCCCAAGGCCAAACGCCCGTAGTGTATACCAGTCGTCAAGAACTTCAGTTTGCCGATCCCGAAACCCGACTTCAGTTTGGCATGACGGTCTCCGCCCTGTTAATGGATATTGTGCAGGGTTTACCCTCTAATATTGGCTATTTGGTTAGCAAAGGCGGCATTACCTCTAATGATGTCCTCAGTCAGGGTCTGAGTCTCAGAGCTGCGTGGCTCCTCGGCCAAATTATTCCAGGGTGTTCCGTCGTCAAAACATCCCCAGATCACCCATTGTTTCCAGATTTACCCGTCGTATTGTTTCCTGGCAATGTTGGAACCAGAGAAAGCCTTGCGTTGGTTTATCAAAGACTTGCCCGAAGAAACCCTTCCAAGGGCTAGCGTAAAACTTTACCTTTTGCTAACGTTGAACCTGAATTTGAACGCTTGAGATTAGGTTCTAAGGGTTGGCAATGTTGCTTGGGATACACGCTGAATCAAATGTATTTGGTTTGATAACGTTTTGATGTCACACATGTTCATACTAAGCCCCATGAAAACAACCCCATCCAAAGTGAAATGACTTTCTTTGATCTAGGCTTCTGGCCTAAATTAATGGAGTATTTTGGGTTTTTAGGCCAGAATCCTGTAGGATTTTAGTGCGCTTGAGCGTGCGTTCAAATGCCCAATCATATATATAGATTTACTTTATATTGAAGGCTCTGGCTTTGTAGAATGTTCTTATTAAAAATCTTTACCTTAGTCAGCATTAGTTTCGTTGCCCTTCGTTTTGTGCTGTCTATGCGATGGAGACGAGAAAGCTGTTTAAAATGCGGATCTCACTCTATTTCTCGCAAGAAAAGAACCCGTAAGGATCGCCTTTTAGGGAAAATACTGGTTCTACCCTTAGAGCGCTACCGTTGCACGCATTACCAATGCGGGTGGGAGGGTCTACTGATTTACACCCCAAAAATCAAGTCTGGGCCACAAACCCTTAATCCTCAAGTACTACAGAAACCTAAGTTTAATTTTCTCCCATCCGTTGAGGATGGGATTAACCTCAATACCCCTGAATGGTTTGCCTCTGAGCAAAACCTGGCCGCCGCATTTGAGCGCAATGAATTTATGCTGTATTACCAGCCCAGCCTCAATCTTGCGACTCGAAATATTGACGGGGTGGGTGCATTGCTGCGCTGGCATCATCCAGAGCGAGGTGTTATTTACCCTAAGGCGTTTATTCCGGTCGCGGATGATAATGAATTTATTTTTTTGCTGGGGCGGTGGATCTTTACGCAAACTTGTCAGCAGCTTCAGGAATGGCACAGTAATGATCTTTCTCCTCTACGCGTCTCTGTCAATCTATCGGTTCGACAGTTTTATCAGCCTAGCTTGGTTACAACCATTCATCAGGTGCTAGAAGAGTCTGGGCTTAAGCCTGCCTTTTTAGAGATTGAAGTATCTGAAAAGACCATTATGCAAAATCTTGAGTTAGCCAGCACCATCTTGTTAGAGCTTAAGGCGATTGGTGTGCGGCTGACGATGGATAATGTTGGCCTCGGGAATGTGCCTCATCGTCATCTCCGGCGGCTGGCGCTGGATACCCTCAAAATTGATCGGTCTCTGATTCATAATCTCAATTCAGAGTCAGAAAATATTGCGCAGATTCGTACCTATGTCCTTTTGGGGCAAAGCCTTAATCTTGAGGTGATTGCCGAAGGGGTTGAAACCTATGAGGAGCTTCAGACCCTAAAATTGCTCGATTGTGTAAAGGCCCAAGGGTATCTGTTTGACCGCCCTCTCTTGGCGGAAGATGCTACAGATGTACTCCGGGCAAATTGGCTAGGTCGTAAGGAAACGGCTGAATTTGGCGTAATTTAACCCCTTTTTGGCGACAATTATGGCTGTTGTGTAAGGCAGTTGGCCTAAAAGACGTGGCATAATAATACGTCACTACTTTATACGCGGCTGATTGCTATGGCTTCTGTTACAGATCTGCCTTCTAATCTGATTCATGCCCTGGCGGCCAATCCCGATAACTTGGAGCTACAACTCCCGGATCCTGAGAATGATGACATCACGGATTTTGACTTTTTAGAACAGGTGGAGACGGTCTGGCAGGTCTGCGATCGCTTTGACCTCCAGACCGAAATCTGGCGTGGGCGAATTCTGAAGGCGGTGCGCGATCGCGAAAAACGCGGCGGAGAAGGCCGTGGCGTTGGCTTTCTCAACTGGCTCCAAAATCACGAAATCAGTAAAACCCATGCCTATCGGCTGATGGAGTTGGCGACTGGCGCAGATAGTATGCTTGCCTCAGGCTCGCTAGAGATAGAGTCCATGAATCGCTTCAGCAAATCGGCCTTTTTAGAAACCGCCCAAGCGGAGCCAGAAGTACAGCAGCTCATTACCGAAGCCGCTCGGGACGGCAAACGTATTACCCGCCGGGAGGTGCGTCAGCTTTCCGATGACTGGACTGCCATGTCTTCAGAGCTGATTCCAGCAGAAATTAAAACCAAGGCTGCCGACAATACGATTCCCACCCGTTACCTGGCCCCCTTAGCCCGTGAACTTGAAAAGCTCCCCCCAGAACACCAAACCATTTTTCAAGCTGAGCTGACGGAAACGCCTGACATTGAAACCCTAAAACAGGTGACGTCAGAAGCTAAATATTTAGCCAAATATCTAGACTCTGCGGCCCATGTTCAGGCACTAGAAAACAGCGGGATTGACCTAGAACAGGCATTAGAAGAAGCCTTGCGCGTGGGGTGTCTCAATTCTGCTGCCGATATTGTCCATCAGGCGGCTCAACTGGAGCAGTGCATGGCAAAGCTCCATACCACTTGGAAACGCCTTGGCAAACTCTCAGAGCGGCTTTATGTGGACAGTGGTGCTAGCACACCGCAACTACGAAAGCTGTTGCAGTCCCTCGAAAAACTAACCAGCGACACCCTAGAACTAGAATGGGGTTCAGGGGATAGTAACTTGCATCCCATCCTGATTCGTTATCAAGTGTTAACGGAAGCCCATGACCCTCATGACCCAGACGCCACCCCCTGAGATTGGGCCGTGGGAGACTTCTGATTCAGGTGCTTATCTCTTGAATTGGGGCACCCTTGATCGCTATCTGTTAAGGGCATTATGGATGCCGTTTTTGTTTGGCGTTAGTACGTTTTTGGGCATTAGCCTCACCCTTGGCTCACTGTTTGATTTGCTGCGGCAAGTGAGTGAAAAAGGGCTTCCCCTCATCACTGCTATCCAAGTTTTTGGACTCAAAATTCCGAGCTTTTTGGTGCTAGCTTTGCCGATGGCAATGCTGTTGTCGTGTTTGGTGGTCTATAACCGCCTAGCGCGAACCAATGAAATTACTGCGTTTCGGAGCCTTGGGGTGAGCGCCCTGCGACTGGCAGTTCCTGGATTGCTCATGGGGCTATGGGTCACGTTTTTAACCTTTGTCCTGGGAGAATTTGTGGTGCCTGTCGCCAATTTGCAGGCTGCAGTGTTGATGGATCACGCCCTTCACGAACCGAGACCCGCCTTTAGAGACAAAAATATTTTTTATCGTGAATTTGAACACGATTCACTGTCACGGGTATTTTATGCTCGACGGTTTAATGGCGATCTGATGCGGGATCTTACGATTTTGAATTTCTCCCAAGGGATGCTGAATCAAATTTTGGTCACGGATTCAGCCCATTGGAATCCAACCACTCAGGTTTGGGATTTACTCAAAGGCACCGCCTATGCGCTGAGTGCTGATGCGCAAACCTATCAGGCCATCAATACCTTTGAAAAGATGACGTTGCCTTTGTCTCGCGCCCCCCTAGACTTGGCGACCGAGACCCGTGGGCCTGATGAAATGAGCTTTTTTGATACCTATCATTACTGGAGCTTAATCAAGGGCACTGGAGAAGTGAAATTTACCCGTCAGCTTGCGGTGCGGCTTCAGACGAAGCTCGCGTTTCCCTTCATCTGCGTGGTTTTTGCCTTGGTGGGTTTAGCGCTGGGGCTACAGCAACGACAGCGCTCTAGCTCCAAGGGTTTTGGCCTGAGCTTAGCCATTATTTTTGGGTACTACACCGTTTCGTTTACGATGCGATCGCTGGGTGAAGCAGGGGTCCTTTCCATTTTTATTGCAGCTTGGACACCGACGATCGCAGGGTTACTGATTGGGGGCAAGCTTTTGCACGAGGCCAATCGCTAGGGCCAATGGTTAGGAGAGATGGACAGGGTTTGCGCCAAACCGATAGCCTTTGCCATAAATAGTATGGATCAGCGGTGCTTCTCTAGACACTTCGATTTTGCGGCGCAGCAGCCGGATATGGGCGGCTAACACATTGCTCGTGGGCTTTTCCTCCGAGGGCCAACCATGCTGATAAAGTTCTTCATGGGTCAGAATCTGGGTGTGCTGCATTAAAAATGTCAGAATCCGACATTCCTTCTCGGACAGGGCAATCATGCGCCCATTACGATAGGCAACTTGGTTTTCTACGTCTAAGTCGAGTCCGTCAGCGGTAATACGTTGACTAGGTAGGGCTGTATCGCTATCCCCTGGCTTTGTGCCAGACAGATCGCCTCGGCGCAGTAGCGCCCGTACCCGTGCTAACAGCTCCCTTAATTCAAAGGGTTTCACTAAATAATCATCCCCGCCTGCATCTAAGCCTTGCACGCGAGCATCTAGGGTATCTTTGGCGGTCAAAAACAAAACGGGGGTGGCGTCTCCTTGCGATCGCAATTTCTGACACAGCTCTAACCCCGACTGCTTAGGCAACATCCAATCCAAAATCAGCAGTTCGTAGGGCGTGGCAGCGCCTTGATGGGATTGAATCATTTGCAGGGCTGTTTCGCCATCGTAGGCCACCTCTACGCCGTACCCTTCCCGTGTGAGGACTCGGCAGAGTGGTTCCGTCAGCTCAATTTCATCGTCTACGAGAAGAATGGACATAATCTGCGGGCGATCGCATTGGAACGCGGCTGAAGTCTGCACGCCTAGATCATAGGATAATTGGAGAACCCACATTGTTAAGCGTTCCCTTAAGTCACCATAGGCCACTTTGGAATTTTTAAAAGATGCAGACCAGCAGCTATCGCTTTATTGCCAAACTTATCCTTGTGTCAGCAATTTTGGCGGTCAGTATTAAAGAGATTGGCCCGCAACTGAAGGTTCCTGAAACCCTGAGCGTGGTTTTAGCGTTTGTGCTGTTACCTACGGTATTGATGAGCCTAGCCCTAGGGTTGCAGTATGTTTTGCAGCGCCGTCAAGTCAGAGATCTCTAGGACTTCAGCCTCGCTAGCTTTTAGACTAGCCGCGCCTAATTTGGCCCGATCTCGATTTAGCCAAATTCCCTGTAAGCCAGCGGCAGTCGAGCCTTCATAGTCTTCTGACCAGCTATCGCCGACGTGCCAAGCCTGGGTGGGAAGGTATGGGTGTTTGGCGATCGCCACTTCAAAAATCTCAGCCTCAGGCTTGGCAGCGCCCACTTGGGTGGAAATAGTGACAGATTGAAACCAGCTTGCAAGCCCTAACACCTCAAGCACTGCATGGAGACGGCTATCAAAATTAGAAATAATTGCCAGATCAATCTCTAAGGACTTTAGTATTTCCAGTGCACTGAGCGTCTCTGGGTAGAGAATCCAGGGGTCTGCGGTTTCAAAGTGGTTAAACAGGGGTCGAAAAAAGGCATCGAAGTCTGGCAGTTGCTCCAAAACACCCACGCGCTCAAAACTGCGCTGGGCTAAGGTTCGCCACCAGTCGTATTCTAGGTGGGGTAAGTCTTGGGGTAAAGCCTGGGCAAAGGCTGCACGAGGCGCGGTTTTAAAGCTTTGGATAAATGCGGTATTGAGCGGTTGGGCATCCACCTTCAGCCCAGCTTGCGCTGCGAACTGGGCATAGATTTCGCCGACAGTACTACGCACGCCAAACAAGGTGCCCACGGCATCAAAAAAAATAATCTTGGGTAACGTCACTTCAACCCGTCCAAATGACAGCAGAAAACCATGTTGTATAAAAAACCGTGTGTCAATGTATACCGCTTAGCGTTACAGTAGGCAACTGTAAGAGGGGATCGTCAGTCTAGTGAGCTTTCGTCGTTATTAAATTATTAAACATGACCCAATGTCCTGTTTGCCAACAACCCCTCCAACGCATTCAGCGCAAGCCCATTGAGCGATCGCTGAGCTACCTGATTCCGGTGATGCGCTACCAGTGTTTCAATGCCGCCTGCCGTTGGCGAGGTCTACGCATTAATTTCGCAGCCCATCCTTTACTAGCGTCCAAACAAAAGCCTGGTGATCCAGACCCTTACGCTTAGGGAACAGTGGAACCGTTATCCCCTGAGTAAGGCTTTGGCAGCTTCAATACTTTGGCGAATTTGAGCCGCAGAGTTTTGGAGCGCCTGCTGCTCAGACTCAAGCAAATCGAGTTCTAGGACTTGACTGACGCCGCTACGTCCTAAACAGGCCGGAACGCCAATAAAAATATCAGAAAGACCGTATTCTCCATCCAAATAAACCGCCGCAGGCAAGATGCGTGAACGGTTGTACAAAATAGACTCCACCATTGCACAGGCCGAAGAGGCCGGGGCAAAGTAGGCGCTCCCTGCCTGCATCAGGCTGACAATTTCAGCGCCACCATTGCGCGTGCGTTCCACCAAGCGCTCGATGGTGACATTATCCATCAGAGCGGTGATGGGGATGCCGCTGACGGTGGAATAACGGGGTAGGGGCACCATCAGGTCGCCGTGGCCTCCGAGTACCATTGCGTTTACGTCCATGATGGAAACGTTTAGCTCTAGGGCAATAAAGGTGCCAAACCGAGCGGCGTCTAGTACGCCAGCCATGCCTAAGATGTGATGGTGGGGAATTTCGGCGACTTCCCAAGCTAGGTAGGTCATGACGTCGAGGGGATTTGTGACCATGAGGATGATCGCCTCGGGGGAGTGGGCGATCGCCTGTTTCACCACGTCCACGACGATATTGGCGTTGATTTTGAGCAGGTCGTCACGGCTCATCCCTGGTTTGCGGGCAATGCCAGCGGTGACGACGATTAGGTCGGAGTTTTGGGTGTGGGTATAGTCATCGGTGCCGATGATGGTGCGATCGTGTCGCTCAACGCCGCGTGCTTCCATCAGGTCTAGGGCCAAGCCCTTGGGGCGTCCAGGCTGGATGTCTAGGAGTACTACGTCGGCTAGATTTTTTTCGACGAGGCGTTGACCGAGGGTGCTGCCCACGTTGCCTGCGCCAATAATGGAGACGCGAGGGGATTGTGAGCAATGGGAGACGGCGGTGGTCATCATGGCATCAACCCTGATATGCGGTTTGGATATTGCCGATATACCTTGCACTACCCCCCTCAATCCCCCCTTATAAAGGGGGGAAGAATATGGACTAACTCCTTCCCCTAGCTCTTTCAGAGCGGCTACGCCAAGTACAAGGGGAGGGCTAGGTAGTGTAAGGTGATCAAGCTGTCGAACACCCTACTTTACAGACTCAAGCTGTTCTACGGCGAGCCACACGGTGGAGGTGGGTACCAAAAATTTAATTTGGGCGTAGTTGCCGCTCAGTTCTACCACTTCCCCAGTGCCGTCAAAGACATAGGGGGGAAGACGGCGATCGCTGGCCAGGGCTTCAACGCTGTTCTCAAATTTTTCGCGCAACAGACGCACTAAATCGCCTTTCTTAATGGGCATAAAAAGTATGTTGGTTAAGGCTTTCTTCAGTTTCTATTGTACTGGCTGGATGGGGACGCGTTGGGATCTTGAGAATGTTGTAAAGGATACCGTCATTGGGAGTCATTCCATAGTTCTGGGTTGAATTCCCCTACGCTGTAGGTGCGCAAGGCTTTGCGCACCTACGAAAGACGATGCTTCACCACGATGGAGCAACACTACATATGAAGGATTTATGAGATTTTATGACTCAAACGCAAAAATTTGTAACAATGTAACAGAGTGTTCGCCATAGCATTTGGCTAGCCGGATATTATCTCAACTTTAAAAACTGGCTTTAGCTCCCCCATGTTACAAGGCTCTATTCTCCAGAAGCTTGCCGCCGCGCACGATCCAAAGCTTTCCCCTCAGCGTCCGCTTAGCTTTGGGGTTTATTACAAAAATACGTTGGTGTCCCTGTGCCACGCCCTAGAAGACTGCATTCTAGAGTGTGATAACCCTCCCTTAGTAGTGACGGCCTTTCAGCGGGGCAAATGGTATCTCCAAGAAGCGGATCGCTATGCGGAGTTGGCAGACAAATCTCATCAGGTGGTCATTATGGCCTCTGATGATGCAGGCTTTGCGGAGCATCCAACGAGCCAAAAGCTAAATGTAGATATCGTGGCGCTTCAGACCACCGATCCGGTTTCTGAGGAATGGCATTTAATCATTTTTGGGCCAACCTATACGGCCATGGTGCTGTGCCAGGAGCTTTCTGTCGCAGACTATGGCTTCGCTGGCCCGCCCCAAGAAGATCTGGGTCGAAAGTTCTATGGCTTTTGGACCTTTGAAGCGCCGTTGGTTCAGGAGGTGATGGAGTTGGCGATCGCCCACATCGGCACTTACAATCCCACCCTGCAAGCAAAACTTACCGAGCAAATGCAGTCCATTCTGGCGGCACGCGCAACATTGCCACCCCAACCCCTGGAAAATGTGGTTTCAACGGTGGTGTCTTACCTTCAGAAAGGGCAGGCCGATTTAGGGGTTAACGGAAATGATGCGTTCTTGGATGACAATCTGCTGTCGAATGAACTTCAGGCTTTCTTGCGGATGGCTCAGATTATCGATGGCATGGACCCTGAGAATCCTAAAGCGCCGGTTGAGGTGGCGGCCTTGGCAGAAATGATTGGTCAATTGCTGGACTTGCCAGGATGGCAGCTCAAACGTCTGAGATTGGCGGGTATTCTCCATCGCTTAGGCCCTATGCAGGGGGCCGCAAGTCTTTTTTCTCCGTCGAAGCCATTCCAAAATGAATACCCCTCTTGCCCATTGACCTGTGCATTAGAGCCAGGTGCTCAGGCACTGCGAACCATGCCGCGCTTAAGAGCTGTGGCGCAAATTATGACCCACCAAACGGAATGGTGGAATGGCCAAGGTGGCCCTGCGGGACTGGCGGCAGATGATATCCCCTTGGAAGCCCGTGTTCTGAGCCTTGCAACGCATTTTCAAGGCTTAGTGGGTACGTTGGAGGTGCCGGACAGTTCTGAGGTAAAGGCAGAGTGGTTGACGCGCCTGCAAACGGCCCTGACACAGTGTCAAGGGGAAGCAGGCGATCGCTGGGATCCAAAACTAGTGGAACTGCTGACGCTGCTAGTGTCAGGACTTCATCAGGGGATGGCGTTGTCGATTCAGTCGCCGAAGTTTACCAATGGGCTATGGTTGCTAGATGCCTTACCCACCGAAAATGATCCATCGCCAGAACAAAGTGCAGCAGAGGTTGGCTATGGATATTGATTTGATTCGCAAGGGTGAACTGAGGGCGTTGGCTGGGGCCAATCTTGAGGACGAAGAATTGGCTGGGGCAAACCTAGCGGGGTGCAATTTGGCGGGGGCTAAGCTGGTAGGCACTAACTTAAAGGGTGCAAATCTAGAGCGCGCTTACCTTGAGGGTGCCAACTTGATGGGGGCACAGCTTGGTGGCGCGGATTTGCGCGCAAACCTCTGGGGTGCGAATCTGATGCAGGCAAATTTAGTGCAGGCAGATCTGCGGGGTGCTAGTTTACGGGGTGCAAATTTGATGGGGGCAAACCCGCACCAGGCGAACTTTGCTGGGGCTTCGTTGTGTGGTGCAAACCTGATGAGTGTGAATTTGCAGGGTGTGGATTTACGGCAGGCTGATTTGCGGGGTGCAAATCTTAGTAATACCAATCTTCACGGTGCCGATTTAAGAACGGCGAATCTCCAGGGGGCTTTGCTAACGGAAGCAAATTTAGAGGAAGCGGATTTACGGGGTGCAAATTTGGCGGGCGCAACGTTGATTCGTGCAAATCTACTTTGTGCGGAGCTAGAGGGTGCAAACCTGAATGGAGCAGACGTGACGGATGCGTGTTTAGTGGGGACAAGCCTTGCTCCATAGTTCGGGGGGTTGCTGAATGCCCGTGTTGAGGATGTCTGGGCTTTTGCTAGAACATAGTGACACCGAACTAAAAAGGTTGCTAAAACCTGCCCTTTCTCACCCATAAATATAAAAATAGGTTTTCGGACTGAATCAAGATTGATCTCAAAAGCACTTACTGGCTTGCAATTCTGTGACTGGGGAGGGCAGGTTTTGTTGAAATATTCTGGTTTCTGTCAGTACTGTGTTGGCTAAACCTGCCCCTACGCAACGCTTTTTACTCTAGGACGCAAATGGTCTGTTGAACTGCGCTGTCATATCCGCCAACAGAGGTGCCACTAAACTAGGCTGACGATTAGCCTGTTGAGAATGCAGCGTCTGGAAGAAAAAGTTTGGGTCAAAACTGCGCGGGTCTTTACGGGTACCTGAACGATCAATGACCTTGTGGTACGTCACTCTTGCATCAGGCACCTTCGTGTAGCGCACCAACCACGCAAGGGACTGATACTGCTGGGCGGTATAACCACTGTGGCTATTGCCATTGTGACGACCATCCACAGGGGTTTCTAAAGAAAAATGATAGGCAAAATTGTTGACGGAAGCTGCAACCCTAGGATTCGTTTGGACCGATTCCGGCCCATTGGCTCCCATAAAGACTGAATTGCCTGCTCCATAGGCGCGATACTGA
>JANLSD010000190.1:0-6085 GCA_031362245.1 Acaryochloridaceae cyanobacterium OTE_25_metabat_464
CCCTGATCGTTTTACGTTATCGGCGGATAGAGGCGTGGGGGCAAAATGAAGCTGAGCAATTTGAGAAATAAGACGACGATTGGCTTCTTCTGGGTAAGGGTTAAACAAATCGTCAGTGCGTAGTCCTGCCTCAACGTGACCAATGGGGATCAATTGATAGAAAGCTGCAAGTGCGGCAGCAAAGGCTGTGGTCGTGTCTCCCTGCACCAGAACCAAGTCAGGACGATTGGCTTTGAAATAGTCTTCTAATCCATCCAAACTGCGGCAGGTAATTTGGGTTAGGGTTTGACCGTGCTGCATAATCGCCAGATCGTGATCTGCTGTCAGGTGGAAAAAATCCATCACCTGAGTCACCATCTCTCGATGTTGTCCGGTCAGAATGATCTGGGTGGTGCAAAAATCTGCGTCTTGAAACGCCTTGATGACGGGGACGAGCTTAATCGCTTCAGGGCGAGTACCCAAGACAATTGAGATACGAATGGGAACGGTTGCCATGAATACTCCAAACTGAACGAATAACGAAGGTCTGCAAGGTGGCTTACAGGGGTTATTTTACTAAGTTGTGTGACTAAATTGTCTTGTATTTTGCCATGAAAAAACCCGGTCGAAACCGGGCTAAAACATGATTGAGGATTTAAAATGTTATGGCATAAAGCTAAAAAATCTACTGAAAGCCTTGCTCCAGTTAGACAGGAGGGCGCTCACAGGTGAGAGGACAGGAGGCAAACACAGCACCGTGGCTGGGGTTTGCTTGTCCGTTGAGCCAGCGCAACCACTGCACCTCATGGGGATGAATGCCTTTAAGGGTCAAAAGACCTGCACCAAACAATATCACTAGAATATTGACCGAAAGAATAGACCCAGCCACAAGTAAAACGGCACTGGTTGGCAAAATAGCCTGAAGAGAAATTGCAAACAGAGAACCAATGGTCAGAATCAAGAAAACGAGTGGGAACCCGACCACCAGCCAACACACCGTTAGCGTAAATGTCCAGATCAAGAAGCTTCTAACAACCCGTACAGCTTGATTTTTAGGTAATTCTTGCGCTTGTGCTAGTGTCATGCTCAATCCTCCCGCTTAGGTTTGATGGGTTAATGGGGTAACTTAATGGGCTTTGCTTGCGACTCAGCTTTGAATCAATTTTTCTTAGTATATGCAGCGGTTCTCAGAAAATGAATGACTTGTTGCCAAACTTTACATAAGAATGAAGGTGCAATAAATCTGCTTAGCCTTCAGAAAGTTTGGGGATCAATGAGAATATAAAGAAAACATAAAGAAAACATCGCGATCGCCCATACCACGCACTAGATCTGACTTTTGGCCTCAAGAATCAAGTAAAAATACCTATTTTTCTGTCAGCCTAAGATTCTCGTTAATCAACACACAAAACTTAATCGAAAGCTCTCAGAATTGCCTTTGACTTTATGAGTTGATCCTTTGAGATCATTTTTTCGGTGGATTGGGTGAAGCGGTATCTCCTCAGCGCTTTCTTATCTGTTTCCAAGGTTTCTTCAGGTTTGTTTTAAGAAATAGTTTTTAGAGTAGAGGTGCAGTTTCTCAGAAAGCGCCCCTATGAATACGACTCAACGCCTCTTCAAATCGACAATTATTGGTGCATCTGTTTTAGGATTTGGGCTTTTGAGTGTTGCTTCAGCCGCCTTGGCTGGCTCTGCCATGCCGCCTGGATATACTCTTAGCCAAACACAGCTAAAAGGTAAATATTGTTATCGCCACAACAATGAAGTGAATCTTTACTGCTATTCGTCTCGACTGACCTCCTCCATGATGAATATGAAGCCTCATTCGATGATGAAAGGTGATTCCATGATGAAGAAAGACGGCGCGATGATGAAGGGAGATTCCATGATGAAGAAAGATGGCGCGATGATGAAGGATGATTCCATGATGAAAGGTAAGTAGAGGCTAGAGAAGGGATGGAATGCTGTGGCGATCGCCCTCAAACCCCTTGCTCCCCTATTTACGGGAAGGGCACACACGTAGATGTGCCCCTACGAAATGCTTTTACTTTATAGATAGTATTCATCATGGATAAAATGCTGTTGCATCGGCGCAAGCTGTTGCTGTATTTAGGGCTAAGCGCAACAGGGGCTGGTGTTGCGACAGCGTTAGGATTGCGGGCGAAGGAAGTTGATTCTGCTAATCTGCTTAAGCCTCTATCGTCTTTGGCCGATGCCGCAATCGCGGCCCTACCGCAAAAAACGCTGCCGGAATTTCAGAGCATTAGTGAATGGCTGAACGGATCGCCCTTAACGATCTCCAGTCTCAAAGGTCAAGTTGTTTTGGTGCAGTTTTGGACGTTTTCCTGCATCAATTGCCAGCGAACGCTTCCATATATCGTTCAGTGGCATCAAAAGTATGCCGCTCAGGGACTAAAGGTGATTGGAGTTCATACCCCAGAGTTTGGATATGAACGGGACGCCAATAACGTCAAACAGGCGTTACGGAAAAACCAGATTACCTATCCTGTCCCATTGGATAATGCCTACAAAACCTGGAATGCTTACAGCAATCAGTACTGGCCTAACCTCTACCTTGCCGATCGCCAGGGCATCTTGCGCTACAGCCATTCTGGGGAAGGCGCTTACGACACCACCGAACAAACCATTCGCCGTCTGTTAGGGTAGCGTACGTCATGGCAGCATTAACGCCTACCCTGGGGTTGGCTTTTGCGGGCGGTATTGTGACGGTGCTCTCACCCTGCGTGTTACCCATTTTGCCGATTGTGGTGGGGCGATCGCTCCAGTCCCATCGGCTTGGCCCCGTTGCGCTTGTCACAGGGTTAGTTGGAGGGTTTGCGGTGGCAGGCAGTCTGCTCGGGATTACTGCAAGCTGGCTGACAGGTTTAACCAACGGGTTACGGATGCTTGCAGTGGCGGTGCTGCTTGTCCTAGGACTTCTGGCACTCTGTCCAAACTGGAGCTATAAACTCCTAAGTGCATTGCCCCTCGGTCGCTTGAGAGAACCAAAGCGTGTGGGTCTAATGGGGGAGTTTTGGCTAGGGACTCAGCTTGGCCTTTTATGGACACCCTGTGCGGGGCCAGTATTGGGGGCAATTTTAGTAATCGCAGCAACCAGCAACCAGATTGCGGGAGCTTTTGGACTACTTTTGGTCTATGGCATTGGGGCAGCCTTTCCGCTGCTAGCGATCGCCTATGGGGGCCGTCGCTTGGGTCAATCGTTTTTGCGGTTGCGGCCCCACAGTGCCTTGTTGCAAAAGGTGGGGGGTGGAATGATTATTGCGGCGGCGATCGCCATTCTCCTGGGTTGGGATGTCACAATTCAGCTATGGCTTGCGCCATTTTTCCCAACGTTTCCGCTTTAGGATAGGCATTATGGATACAACACCCAACGTTGCCAAGAAAAAGGGGCGATCACAGCCCAGCCAAGCTTTTCTTGCAAAAGCCTTTCACTGGATTAACATCATTAGCCTATTGCTGATGAGCAGCAGCGGTATGCAGATTTATAACGCCAATCCAGTATTTGGGGGACGCGGCGGCTGGTCATTTCCGCCCCTCGTTACCTTAGGGGGCTGGCTTGGGGGTGGCAGAAACTGGCACTTTGCCGTGATGTGGCTTTTTACGCTCAATTTACTGTTTTACGGACTCTATATCGCCCTGACCCGCCGCTGGAATCGTCGATTTGTAGATAGTCAGGATGTGAAAGCGCTACAAACCAGTCGCAATGCCAAGCGCAAGAACTATGCATGGCATCGGGTGGTGTACACCGCGATTATTCCGGTACTGGTGCTGGCGATTTTTAGTGGACTTGCGATGTACAAGCCTGCTCAGTTTGCATGGCTGTCTAGGTTGTTTGGGAACTGGCAAATTTTGCGGACGGTGCACTTCATTACCATCCCTGTCGTAGTGGTGTTTACGCTGCTTCACTCCGTTTTGGCGTTGAAGGTGGGCGGTCTTCGCTTGGTTAATTCCATGTTTTTAAGAGGTGTGGGGCGTGTTTAATCAGCAGCTAGCAGACTATCTGAAGTCACAGAACCGTTTATCGCGTCGTCAAATGCTTCAAGGGGCTGGCCTGTCTGGGATGGGGCTACTGTTGGGGAGCTGTAGTACAAGCCTCTTGTCAGAACCGATTGGACAGGCGTTCGACCCCCTCAATCTGGGTCTCAATGCCCTCATGCAGAGCCAAAGACCTGTTCCCGAGTTTCCGGTCAGTGCCATTGAACCCACAGAAAAACTGCTGATCAATACCTTTGACGCCACCCCTCAAATTGACCCGCTTCAGTTTCGGCTGAGTGTTGATGGTTTTGTCAATAATCCCCTAACGTTATCGATGGCAGACCTGCAAAAGCTTCCCCTCACGTCTATGGTAATTCGCCATGTTTGTGTTGAAGGGTGGGCGGCCATTGTGCAATGGGGCGGGGTGCGGCTCCAAGAACTGGTTAAGCTAGCTCAGCCCAAATCGAATGCCCGTTATGTCTACTTCACCTCTGCCGATGGCTACTATGAAAGTTGGGATCTGGCCTCGGCAGTCCATCCTCAAACCCTGATGGTCTATCAACGAAACGGTAAACCCCTTTCTGTAGATAATGGGGCACCCTTACGGCTGGCCTCACCCATTAAGCTGGGCTACAAGCAAAGCAAATGGGTCACTCAAATTACTTTCATGGATCAGTTCATGCCCCATGAAGAAAAAGATAAAAAGGGGGAGAAAAAAGGGTATTGGGAAGATCTAGGCTATGAATGGTTCGGCGGGTTATAGACCATCTATCGCGCTGCCTTCTCTACTGAAGAGAACACCAGGCTCAGGACTAGCATTGCGTTAATGGGTTGCGTCTAGAATGTAGGCAAACCAATCATGAAATAACGGATGCTTTACCGACGTTTTGGACGAACTGAACTCCAGATGCCCGTGTTCTCCTGTGGTGGGATGCGCTATCAGTTTAAGTGGCAGGATGTCCCTCAAGCAGAGGTGCCCCTAGATAACCAGAACAATCTTGAAGCCACCATTCGCCGTGCCGTTGCGTTAGGCATTAACCATATTGAAACGGCACGAGGTTATGGGTCTTCGGAGATGCAGCTTGGGCAAATTCTGCCTACGTTCCCCCGTGAAAAGTTGATTGTGCAAACAAAGGTTTCGCCCACGCCTACGGCTAAGGAGTTTCGTGAGACCTTTGACCAATCTTTGGCTTACCTCAAGCTCGATTATGTGGATCTTTTAGGGATTCATGGACTCAACAACGAAGAACTTTATGACGATACCTTTAAGGCCAATGGCTGTCTTGAAGTCGCCCAACAGCTTCGCGCCGAAGGAAAGGTACGCTTTATTGGGTTTTCTACCCACGGCCCGACAGCGTTGATTCAACAGGCGATCGCCACCGATGCTTTCGACTACATCAATTTGCACTGGTACTACATTTCCCAAAACAACTGGCCTGCCATTTTAGATGCTCAACGCCACGATATGGGGGTCTTTATTATTAGCCCTTCGGATAAAGGCGGCAAGCTCTACAGTCCACCCCAAAAACTAGTGGATCTCTGTGCGCCCCTTAGTCCAATGGTCTTTAATGACTTGTTTTGTCTCCAGCATTCCCAAGTGCATACGTTGAGTATAGGCGCTGCTAAACCCTCAGATTTTGATGAGCATCTGAAGACTTTAGATTTGCTGGATCGGGCCGATGAAGTGCTTGCGCCCATTTTGGAGCGGCTGGAAGGGGAGGCGATCGCCACTCTAGGCGAAGCGTGGTACAAAACCTGGCATCAGGGTCTGCCATCCCATGATGCAACCCCTGGCGGTGTGAATATCCCCGCGATTTTGTGGCTGTGGAACTTAGCCAGTGCCTACGATCTAGAAGACTATGCCAAAATGCGATACAACCTTCTTGGGAATGGTGGACATTGGTTTGCAGGTCAACAAGCCACCCAACTGAAAACCCTAGATCTACAGGCTAGTCTTGCCCATAGCCCCAACGCGACTCAGATCCCCAGTATTTTGCAAGCAGCCCATGTTAGATTTGGCAGCGAATCTGTTAAACGACTGTCTCAGCAAGATTGAATCCCCAGTACCAGTAGGCTAAATTTTGATATGGATAGTGGTCAACTTGCCCGA
>JANLSD010000305.1:0-2422 GCA_031362245.1 Acaryochloridaceae cyanobacterium OTE_25_metabat_464
TTTTTATAACATTTGCCTAAAGGATGTGACATCTATCTGTGGAGCTATACGGACTGTCACATTTGGAGAAGGGGTAATGAAGAAAAGGGTTTGGTTGGGAGACTATTTTTTGTAGACAGCAGACACAAGTTGGATTCTCGCTGAATACCCTGCATTCCCCCCTCAATCCTGCCTTTATAAGGGGGAAAGAATATGGACTGGCTCCCCTTTATAAAGGGAGGGCTGGGGTGGGTTAGTACAAGGCACTCAACGTATCCTCATCATCTATTTCAAATTCGTTTGAATCAGCTCAATTTTATAGCCATCTGGATCTTCTACAAACGCAATGACCGTGCTGCCATGCTTCATGGGGCCAGGGGGGCGGGTCACTTTGCCACCTTTTGTGTTGATATCCTCACAAGCTGTATAGATGTCGCTCACACCCAAGGCGATATGTCCATAGGCATTGCCCAGTTCATAGCTGTCCACCCCCCAATTATGGGTCAGTTCTAGAACTGTCTGCTCTGATTCATCGCCATAGCCGACAAAGGCCAAGGTGAATTTGCCGTCTGGATAATCTTTTTGGCGCAGCAGTTTCATGCCCAAAATGTCACAGTAAAAGGCTAAGGATCGCCCTAAATCTGTCACCCGCAGCATAGTGTGTAAGAAACGCATGACAAAAACCCTCTCAAACAGCCAGAAGTGTATTCTCCGCTGTTACATTCTGGCGCATTCCCCCCTAGGATTGTTTAGAAGCATTGCGCGACCCATTGGGTATCGTGCAGCAGAAGTGATTTGAGCTATAGGGAAATTGACGCACATGCAAGACACTGCGATCGCCGAAATTAATGCGCGTGAGATTTTAGACTCACGGGGACGGCCCACCATTGAAGCAGAAGTGGTCTTAGACTGTGGGGCTTATGGCATTGCCCAAGTTCCTAGCGGTGCTTCGACGGGCAGCTTTGAAGCCCATGAGTTACGGGATGAAGATCCGAGCCGCTATAGCGGCAAAGGGGTTTTAAAGGCCGTTGAAAATGTCATTGCCGAAATTCAGTCAGAGTTGATTGGCCTGGATGCTCTCAACCAGTCCGAAATCGACCAGGTGATGATTGAACTAGATGGCTCTCCGAATAAGACTAATCTGGGAGCCAATGCCATTTTGGGTGTATCCCTTGCGACGGCGAAGGCTGCAGCTTCTTCTTTGGATTTGCCACTGTATCGATATTTGGGTGGGCCACTCTCTAACCTATTGCCTGTGCCCTTAATGAACGTGATCAACGGCGGCTCCCATGCTGACAACAACGTTGATATCCAAGAATTTATGATTGTGCCCCACGGCGCACCGACGTTTCGGGAGGCATTGCGCTGGGGTGCTGAGGTGTTTGAGGCGCTCAGCAAAGTGCTAAAGGCCAAAAATTTGCTCACGGGTGTGGGCGACGAAGGTGGATTTGCCCCTAACCTTGGCTCCAATCAAGAAGCATTGGAATTATTAATCTCTGCTATTGAGAAAGCGGGCTATAAACCTGGGGCTGAAATATCCCTCGCCTTAGATGTCGCCGCCAGTGAGTTTTATAAGGATGGGCAGTACACCTACGACGGTACGGCACACTCTCCAGCGGAGCTGATTGATTACATGGCTGGGTTGGTGAGCCGCTATCCCATTGTGTCCATTGAAGATCCACTTTATGAAGATGATTGGGCAAGCTGGAAATTGATGACGGAAAAAATGGGCGATAAAGTCCAAATTGTGGGCGATGACCTGTTTGTGACCAATATGACGCGATTGCGTCAGGGCATTGAGCAAAAGGCAGCGAATACCATTTTGATTAAGCTCAACCAAATTGGATCTTTAACCGAGACGATGCAAACCATCGACCTTGCGACGCGCAATAGCTTTAAGTCCATCATTAGCCACCGCTCGGGTGAGACTGAAGACACGACGATTGCAGATTTGGCTGTGGCGACGAGAGCGGGACAAATTAAGACGGGTTCACTGTGCCGAAGTGAGCGGGTTGCAAAATATAATCGACTGCTTCGGATTGAAGATGAGTTGGGCGATTTTGCGGTTTATGCTGGTGCGGCAGGTCTTGGGCCAAAGGTTTAGTTTATTGGCACCTTAAGATCGAGAATCAAATAACATCGATAAATTTGGATGCAGTTCGCTTTACATTCCCCTCATCCCCTAAACCCCCTGAGACAGGCTCCCTATCGCCAGAGGCTACGCCAACGGCAAACTCAGGACACAGCAGGGCATCGCTTCTCCCTAGGGAGAAGGGGAACTCCGAACTCCGGCTCCCCTCTCCCTAGGGAGCTACTGTGTACACACAAGTCTGAAATAACTGATGAGCCTAAGTTTGAGCACCCTGCATTACCCCACCCCAGCCCTCCCCTTATAAAGGGGAGGGAGCCAGTCCATATTCTTCCCCCCTTTATAAGGGGGGAC
>JANLSD010000320.1:0-3941 GCA_031362245.1 Acaryochloridaceae cyanobacterium OTE_25_metabat_464
CAACAAAGCTATCTGATGAACAATTATTGCTTCTAAAATCTCTAATCGATGAGGATAATGATGCTACCTTAAAAGAGCTGTGTATTCTCCTGAAAGAGAAAACCAATGTGAGCATTGCTGTTTCTACGATGGGACGAATGATGTTAAATGTCAAGCTTATTGCGTGTCGCGACAGGTTATTGGCGGGTAGTTGTCGCGAAAGAAAACTCAGAACGAAACGACAAGCAGTGATCTGTCACAAAACTGCTGGAAGAGAATCGATAAGAGAAAGAAGCTAGGAAGCTTTAGAATTCTGGGAACGATTTGTAGCAACCTGACGACGATAGCTCTCTGACTTGATTTCAAAGATCACACCATGGTGAACAAGCCTATCGACAGCAGCAACCGTCATCATCGAATCCTGAAAAATAGAATCCCATTGACTGAAAGGCTGATTGGCAGTGATGAGTAGACTTTTGCGTTCATAGCGATAAGCAATCAACTCAAACAGAACCGAAGTCTCTGCCTCAGATTTTTTGACATAGCCTAAATCATCCAAAACCAACAAGTCAAAACGGTCAAGCTTCCGAAGTAAAGCTGGGAGCTGTAGTTGAAGCTTGGCGTATTGCAACTCCTGGACTAAAGCATTAGCAGCAAAGAACTTTGCTCGCTTACCCAATTCCACCATGCGACGGGCTAAACCCGCAGCCAGATGAGTTTTACCCACCCCAGAAGGCCCGAAGATTAGACAGTTTCCAGCCCGTTCCAACCAAGAAGTGTTCTCAGCTAATTGCATCAAAGGAGCAGAATTAAACTCAGGACAATGAGCAAAGTCAAAGTTGGAAAAACTTTTTGCGCTGGGAAGCTGAGCCTCGGTGAGTGCCCGCCTCAGCCGGAGATCGTTGCGTTGAATCGATTCCAGCTCGCATAATGCCAGTAAGAATCTACGTGCCGCTCACGATTCTGAGGAAACCTCAGAATACGCGAAGCACTAAAGTAAGACCATTGCTCCTGCACAGCTTGATGCTCCATAGATTCCCAATGGGTCAGAATATGGGATAGGTGGAGCTGCTTCAGATGCTGACTGAGGTTCTGATAAGGACTCAGTGTTATCGGGGCTTCTGGGGCTAGATTCAAAGAGTTGGTCATAGCTGGAGAGATCGTGTTGTTCAATAGTTATTTGTGGAAAACTCGCGGTGCAGTCCTGGTTAAATTGTTGTTGAAGCCTTTTGAGACTTAAGGTTTGAGCTTTTAGCTATTGTTCAAGATACTCAGCAACAGCTCTTTCCTGGTCTCGCGTGGCCGCAATGTACAAAGCTTCCACTATCAAAACAGCTGCTGTGTCCAGGTCAAACTGAGTTTTTAAATTTGCCCACAATTCCCGAAACTGAGTTGTAGGAAGTAGATCGTCCTGCCAAGTACAATAAATAAACGTGCCGCTCACGATTCTGAGGAAACCTCAGAATACGCGAAGCACTAAAGGCTCTGGGCTTACGTCTTAAACCTTCAATGACATGTCTGTAGTTAATACAACGACCCCGCCGTTTATCTGGGTCCGTGACCCGCACACGGGGTAGGTCTACAACTTGATGATTACCCAAATATCCTAATATTCGGTCATGATAAAGGCGTAATTCTAATTGACGGCCAATCAGTCGAGATGGCACTGTATAAAGAACACAGCGGACTTCTACAGTACTACGGCTACTGACACGAGCTGTAAGCATTTCATAGTCTGGTACACGATATTTTGGTAAGGGTTGAAGATGGAGTTTTTCTTCTTCAAATTTTTGCTGGCATTGTTGGTTGAGTTTAGCGACAACCCCTTCTACAAGCAATCGATATTCTTCCAAACTGCCGAAATCATTACTCCCTCTGAGATAGATGGCTTGCTCAATCCTATTTTTAAGATGGCCATGAGGCGATTCGATAGACCCATTCTCGTGAGCAATGCCAGTATTGTTGCGAGTTGGCTGCAATCGATAATGGTCGCACAACTCGTCATACAGGCGGGTTAAGGCTTTGTTTCCTCCCAAGTTTTTGTACGCGGCACTTAAACTATCTGTCCGATGTTGTTTTGGAACTCCACCACAGGCTGCTAGGGCATTCTGTAGCCCTTCAGATAGGCCAATAAAGCTTTCCCCGCCTTGAATGATGTGGGTATGTCGCCAGCCGCTGTAGGCGAGGCGGTAATGGTACAACAAATGCTCAAATGGTTTTCCAGCAATTGTTATCGTCATTCCTTTCAATTCTGTAAAGTCCGAAAGCCCCATCATTCCTGGCTCATGGCGCAGCTCGAACATTACTTCTGGGCTTAGTCCGTACAGTGCTTTCCAGGTTTGAACTCGTCGCTGAAGCGTTCGCAACACCTGTGGGTATTGTCCGGGGTAGGTATCTTGGAGATATTCAAATAGGGTCATCGGTTTTAATCGAGGTTCTTTTTTGAGCATCGGCTCTAGTATTTTTTCCCATAACCCTTCTAATGGGTCTTGGATGCTGCTTTCTGTAACCTTTCCCCGATTTGGCTGGTGTTCTCCTGATTCGATTCGTTGACCTGTTCTTTCTGATATTTCGGCAACATAAGCTGCCTTGGCTTGGTTTAAGCCAATTTTTCTTGCATTCATATAGGCTTTTCTCTGGTATAAATGGATTGTTTTTCTGGACACTAGATCTTTCTCTTTGCTTTTGGAGATTTTCTAGTGTCTTTTCTTTTTGGCTGGCTGTCGATCTATTTTTCTATCATCTTGCGATCTCAGATCCGACAATACTGTCATTTAGCCCGCCTATAAGATTGTCACTTAATAGAAATCAGTGAACGCACCATTTGTCGTGCTTTGCACAAAATTGGGTTTACAAGAAAAAAAAACTTATGGGTACCAAGAGAGGGATGAAGCTAAGCGTCAAGAGTTCTTAGAGCAAATAAAGAAGATAGAACCAGACAAAATCGTCTATGCAGATGAAGCAGGAATGGATAGCAGAGATAACTATTCTTATGGATATAACGAGAAAGGGGAGCGCTTTCATGCCCTAAAATCAGGAAAAAGGCAGGGGCGTGTCAATATGATCGCCGCCTATTGTAATCACAAATTAATTGCTCCTTTTACGGTAGAAGGAGCTTGCAATCGCAGCGTTTTTGAAATTTGGATTGAAACATGCTTGATTCCATGTCTAAAAGCAGGACAGTGGTTGGTGATTGACAATGCAACTTTTCATAAAGGAGGAAGGATTGAAGAGTTGATTGAACAAGCTGGTTGCAAGGTTCTATACTTACCACCCTATTCACCAGACTTCAACAAAATTGAGAGATGTTGGTCATGGCTCAAAAGTCGCATTCGCCACTGCCTTAAGGAGTTTGACTGCCTGCGTGATACTATGGAGCATGTTTTGAAAATATCGTCCTAATAAATATGACGACTGCTATACCATCCGTCTGTTGAGCAGAAAGCGCGTAAGCTGTGTTTTGCTGTAAGTCCACGACGGCTACCACAGACCACTCTAATCCTTTCTCCACTTGTTGAGTCTTGCCGTTATAAAACCAATCCAAGTCTGGGGTACATCGCCCACTTTTTTCATTAAAGGTGGCATCTACGGCTAGTAGCTGAACGCCTTCTTGAGAACCATGCTGCTCTATTAGCTCCTCATTCACAGGTTCCATTGCGATGCCAGCATTGAAGTTTCGGCGAAAGGTGCGTTCTGAAAAGGAGCTGTATCGACTTAGATTTGTATAGTTTGCTCGTCCACAGACAACCAAAAAGCTGGTAAACAGTTCCTGTAAAAAGGTTAGTTGCGGTTTGTGAAATGACCCACTGCTGTCAGTGCGTCCGTTAGAATATTGTTTAGGCTATCCATTGAACAGTTTCTTTTTTTGTTTGACTGTATTTTAATCTCTGGATAGCTTTTCTCGCTACTACCTCTCAAAATTGTCCGGACTATTGTTATGCAGCATTTAGCCCTGTACCTGG
>JANLSD010000323.1:0-35348 GCA_031362245.1 Acaryochloridaceae cyanobacterium OTE_25_metabat_464
GCAGGTACCATTCAAACAAGATTCCAGAATACGTTTGAGCAATCAATCAGACTCCAGTCTGCCGTATGCTCAGAACGGCAAAAGCCTCGTTCCTTTACAACACTAAGTTAAAATGACCGCTCGCTCTAGGCTTCGGATTCCATCAAAGAACACTTTGTACTTTTACTTGACCTTGGCCGTCACCCTTTATTTTGGGATTGTGTCTTTGATGCATGCATTTAACAGCCCATACATTGTCCAAGACGATGCAAGGCAGGCGATTGTATGGTTCGAGCGTTTGTTTGATTCAAGCTTATTTCCCCACGACTATATTGCAGATTATGCGCTAGAGGGATACAGTACCTATCCCGGCGTGAAATGGATCTATGAGTTAGGAATTTTAGCTAACATTAGACCGCTGATATTGGCAAAGTGTATACCGCTTATTTTAGGCGTATTCACCAGTGTCTTTTATTTTAGATTTTGCCTAAGTATTATTCCATCTGGTCTTTGCGCCTTTCTTTCGACCGTTATTTTAAGTCAAAATATTTGGACAAATGACAATTTATCTTCTGGGACACCTCGTGCATTTCTATACCCAATCTTCGCGGGTTTTCTGTATTATCTAGTTCAAAAAAAGTTTTTTAATTGTCTTGTCTTCACGGCTTTGCAAGCAGCGTTCTATCCTCCCTTTGTTTTGGTTTATCTTTGCATATTAGGTGTTCGCTGTATCGATTTTTCGCAACGTCCGATTCTCCTCAGTCGAGATAAGTCTGTGTACGTTTGGGCGATCGCATCATTGGGCGTAGCATTACTGATTCTTTTTCCTATTTTGACCCATAGTAGTAGTGTTTATGGCGCTGTGGTGACGCGTCAGCAGATGCTCTCAATGCCAGAGTTTGCCCCCCACGGTAGAACCCCATTTTTTATTGATGACCCTCTCGCCTTTTGGTTTGGTGGAACGAGTGGATTGAAGCCGCCAGTCTATCCATTTTCCATTTGGCTAGCGTATTTACTGCCATTTCTACTAAGGCGAAAACAGAAGCACAACCTGCTTTTCGATCCAGTTAATCTGTCGATTCTGACTCAAGTTATAGCAGCAGCGCTAATTCTCTTTTTCGCCGCACATCTTTTTTTGTTTAAGCTTTATTGGCCGAGCCGTTATCCCTATCATGCATTACCCTTTGTTTTCTCCTTAAGTGCAGGTATTGTAATTACCCTTGCATTTTCAAGATTTCAGAAATTGTTGAAAGATCGGCATTTCTTTACCTTGAAGCTATGGCATCAAGTTTCAAATGCTTTTATTCCATTGCTCCTCGTATTGATGCTAGGAGTGCCTTTTATCCCTTCAATATTTTTAGGCTATCAAGATTGGAGCATGGGAAACTCTCCTGAGCTTTATCGCTTTATTGCCCAGCAACCTAAAAATACATTAATCGCTGGTTTAGGTCTAGAAACCAGTAATATCCCTTCCTTTTCACTGCGATCGGTTCTTTTTTCCCAGGAACTTGCGATCTCATTTAATGTTAAGTATTACCAAGAAATTCGCAAGCGAATTGTTCAGGTTTTGACCGCTCAATATTCTACTGATCCTAAGGATTTGCAAACGGTCATTCAGGATTATGGTATTGACTATTGGTTGCTAGACCACAATGCACTTGAACCGCAATATTTGACCCGAAAAGGGAATGATTGGCTCCTTCAATATCAGCCCCAGACCGATCAAGCAAGGTTATCTCTAGAGCAAGGGATGAACCCGGCGATCGCAGGGATGATAAAACCCTGTAGCGTACTGCAAACAAACCGGATTACCTTGCTAGAGGCTGGCTGCATGCTGCGTCAGGTTTCCAAATCATAACACAGTCAAATAATTCCCCCAAATAAAATCATTAGTAGCCCCTAATTTCTGCACGACACCATTGGGAGAATACTTCAATTCCTTGTTCTAGGGGTATCTGTGGATTGAATCCTAATGCTTTAATCCGGTCAATATCGGCTTGCCAATTACATGGTGAGCCTGGTGTTCTCTCTCCATCAAACTCTAAGGAAATATTTAAATTCAACGCCGTTAATACAGACTTGGCTAAAGTTTGAATAGTTGTTTCTACCCCATTGGCAAGATTATAAACTTCACCCTCAAAAGGTGCAGATAATGCCAAAAGGAGTAATGCTTGTGCAACATCACGGACGTGAATAAAATCACGGCTTTCTTGTCCTGTTCCTCTCAATTGCACTTTTTCATGAATAAGGGCTTTTCGACAAATATCCCATAACACCTGACGCCGTAATCCAGGGCCATAGGCTGAAAAAATTCGGACTGATGCCGTTGGAAGTTGGTAGAGTTGAAAAAATTCCTGACAGAGTTGTTCACTCATTAACTTGTGAAATCCGTAAGGCGAGATGGGCCTTTTAAGATGGGACTCAGCAACCGGAAGATATTCAGGATCTCCGTAGACAGCGGCGCTCGACAAAAACAGGAGCCGACAATGGGCAGCATGGTTTCTGAGCGCATCCAATAAACTAAAGGTGAGTGATACCCCTGACTGAAAATCTGATGCGGGATCACTCACGGACAAATCCACTGAAGCCCTTCCAGCACAATGAATACAAACATCTGGCTGCAAGGAAGCGATTAATGCTGGCAGTTCGACTGAAGGGAGTTTGAGAGAATGGTAAATCGCCAAATCCTGACGAGGAGAATTCTCCAATGGACGAGTGCCTAAACCAATAACCGACCATCCCGCCTCAGAAAATTGGCGAGCAGCATAGCGTCCAATAAAACCAGTGACACCCGTAATTAATACTCGAGACATCTTTATTTCAAGTTCACATTTTTGATGCAGATAAACCATTTGCCGACAGAGATTCTATCCTGCCAAGATGAGTCAATGACAATGACTGTATCATAGGACGCTCTAAACTTTTTGACCCACCAATCTGTAGAGTTATTAAAATAACTTTGGAATTTATTGATCCATCCTTCATTGACATCAAGCCGAGATATCGGGATCATATGAAATGAAGAATATTTTGTGATGCGATAGGCTTCTTCTAAAAACTGTTGAATACCTACTTCTGTAAAATGTTCTAAAGACCCAATAGAATAGGAGTAATTAAAGAAATCATTTTCGTAATCTGTTTTTGTTGCATCACAAACGTTAAGTCGGCTGCTATCAATGCCACGATCTATCGCTTTTTGAATCAGAAAGTCAGAGATATCACAGCCATAAATGTGAATATTTTGATATCTAGAGATCATCTCAATCGTTTTTCCAGTCCCGCAGGCAATATCCAATACCTTGCCAGAACAGTTGATCATTAAATACTCAAGCTCTGACCAAGTCGTTACCGCTCCCCAAGACTCTAAGGCATCCGCCATTTTGGGATTCCAGTAGACATCTAACTGTTGTTTGTCAGGAATTGATTGAGTCGGAACGCTAGTCTTATTTCGCTCTCTCAATCGGAGGAATATGAATTCAATACCGTCGAGTAAAAAAGGTGGAATGATTTGTTGAGCAATTTGAACCGTAAAAACCTTAAATCGAATACCTTGATTTGAGTTGTTGAAAAAAATAGGTGGCAATAATGCTTTTAATAACTTATTCATTAATTTATGGCTCCAGCAATCTCTAGGAATTTATGGGTAACAACTTCCCAGTCAAATGTTTTTTGTGCTACGTCTTTACAGTGATTAGAAACTGTATCCCATTCCCAGTATTTCATATTGCTATAACGTTCGATCTTTTCTGAAAACTCATCAAGATTAGCATTGGAAATCCATCCAATCCCGTATTGCGATACGACATTTACAGTTCCATTGGATGGATATAAAACCGTTAGGATGGGCGTGCCCGCAGCCGCAGCTTCAGCGCAGACCCTCGGAAATCCTTCTCGTTTAGATGGTAATACTAAAAGACATGCCTGCTTAAGAAATTGAATTTTTGTGGATTCATCTACTGAACCATGAATAAAGATTGAATTATGATTTCCATATTTATGATTTAAATATTGGTATAGTGGCCCATCTCCAACAATGTTGAGTTCATATCCATGCACATTTAATTCACGATGTAAAAAAGCTTTGATGACAGCTTCAGGATCTTTATGCTGTGCTAGCCTTCCAAAAAACAGAATAGAACGGTTTTGTTTCTCATTAGATTGGCAGACATAGAGCGATGAATTAACACCACTAATTAAAGATTCAACCTTCCTGCCCATAATTTTGTAGTTAGAACAGAGAAAATCACAAATATTTTGATTCACTCCGCAGTGCAATTCGGAGCCAAATTTAATGATGAGTTTATAAATAAATCTCCAAAATAACTTGTCGTAAATCTCGCACCAATATGTCATTGTTGCTGGCTTTAACAAGCGGGGTAAAAATATGGATGGAATGACTGGCCATATATTGAAAACGATGAAGTCAAATTGATTTAATAATTTGATCTTCCTAACTAAATCAATGCTAAATCCTAGGACATCTGGATAACTTCGAATTCCCCATATACTCGAAAAGTATCTAAATGCATTGGTTATACGATGAATTTTAATGCCATCAATACTATCTTCACTTTTAATCTCTGCATTTAATTTTAAGGTAAAAACTTCAACTTCATGTCCTTTGCTAACTAAGACACGGCTTAGTTCTAGAAAACTGACTTCCATTCCACCAATGCTGGGAAAAAATGCTTCTGTAATAATTGCAATTCTCATCTTAGATAACGACTTACTTGAAGCTCCAGGTTTTATGCAAAATGAAGTTGTACGCCAGAAGAATGATTGAGATAAAAACAGTCGCGGTTAAATAATATATCTTGAGAATTTCGACAAAAAAGTACATTAAAATTAAGGTGAATATAAAACTTGTTAAATTAACCGAATAATATTTTAGGAGTTTAACAAAAGCTTTTTGATTGACTGAATCTTTGAAGGTGTATCTGTTGTTAAAAAAGAAACTTATAAGGTTAGAAATCATCCAGGCGAGAAACCAGGCACCTAGGTAGTGTAATTTAAAGGTTTCCTTGAAAAGAAAGACAAGAAAAAGTGACAGAAAATAGCTCGCACCTCCGAAGAGTAAGAACTTTAGAAATTGTTTTGTACTCCTTTTGTTTTGCAGTCTTTTTTTGAATTGATTCATGAGGTGCTGAAAAGCCTACTTGATTTCTTTCTGGGCGATCGCAATGAGTTCATCACCAAGATTTGTGAGTCTTAAGAAAATATTTATGAATTCTACTAAAAACAAGAAAATAGTAGAACTGGTTAGCTTTGAGCGAAATTCTGTATAGGATTCTAAAGATGGAATTTGATTCTGTTTTTTACGACTCCCTAGAAACCGAGTCCATTCTTGCAGATAAATTAGTGATGACCATTGATTGATGACCTTCATTCTTTGAGCACTTAAAACAAAAGATGTTCCTTTTTTTGTGAAAAAAGTAAGATGTTCTGGTGGCCCAAATGTCATTGCATTTTGTTTGAGGCTTCTGATTGAAAATCCATGACGATTGACAGTACCTAGAATTAAAATGCCGCCAGGTTTAAGGAGGTTATAGATTTCTTTGAGATTTCCTTTAACATCACTTAAATGTTCAATGACGTCCCACAGAGTAATGACTGAGTATCTTCCATACTTTAGATGGGCTTCACCTAAAATTTGTGTATGTATTATTGAGTCTGTTTTGGTGTGAGCAATGGCTGCAATTTCTGGAACAATTTCAATTCCTTCAGTATCTTGCCAGCCGAGATTCTGTGCAAATTGAATAAATTCTCCTGTCCCACAGCCTATATCTAGTAATTTCCCGAATCCAACTTTCTTGTATGCAATTTCTAAGGTCTGTTTCCAAAGGGGCCATGCATGTTTGTGGGAGTCTTGCCAGCAGGACTCGGATAGATGTTTCGTCTGTGCGAGCTGATAAAATGCAATTAATTCTGCTTCACTGGGTCTTGGAAATACATAAATGCTTTGGCAATTATTGCATTGAAAATGATCGTAGCCATGTTTTGTAAAGGCTTTTTGATGTTTTCCGCATTCACAGAGTGTACAGACTGCCGACATTAATGTATGTTCTCTCTATTAGCAAAAAATAAGGCGGAGTTAAATCTTTTGAAATCTAAAGAAATCTTGATTTTATCAGACTCATGACTGTTTTCTGACCAAGAGCATTAGCCCTCCCATTGGGTTTTCTTGTTTTTCAATTCTCTGTTCTAGTCCTAAGGACAATATATTGCTCAGGATATTGGCGAATAACCAGGGCATTTTGGCACTGGGTTTTCTGACCCCCAGCGATCGCTGGATCTCAATGGGCTGCTTCTTCTGTCCTATCAGTGCATAGAGCATCCCTGAGGTAAAACGGGCGATAGATTCCCATCGTTGTGCTTCAGCCGCTGTTTGATAAAGTGTAGCCCTTTGAATCTCCATTTGATAGGGCTGAAGATGCCTATCCCATTCAGCAGTACTCCAATATCTTAGACAAGCAAAGCGAGCATCGACTTGATCTCGATAGGATTCTTTTGATGTCCATGGCAGCAAAGGGCCTCGAAGGCATTGATGAAAATCCTCGCTCGGCACCGTCAGTAAAAACTGACCCCCTGGCTTCAGAACTCTTGATACTTCTCTCAATACATTATCAAGGTTAGAAATATGCTCTAAAACAGAATTGGAAAAAACCCAGTCAAAGCTGCAATCTGGCTCTGGAATTCGATCAGCAGAAGTTACATGGATTCTTTGATAGAGCTTTAAAGCTTCCGCTAAGGACGTTTCTCTTGGGTCAATATCAACGCCAATCACGTCCCGTTTCCCGACACGATCCAAAATAATTTTTGTAAGTCGTCCATCCCCACAGCCTAAGTCAAGTCCCAATCCTTCAGGGAATGAATAGGAAAGCACATGGGCAATCTCAGAAGCTCTCCATAGGGCTGTTGCAGGTTGAAAAGGATAGTCATGTAGAAATTGTTTTAATAAAGATTTGTCTATCATGACCTTGCCCTCGTTGAAACTGAATGAATATTTTGAGTTGAATTAAACTAAATATTAGTGTCTAAGTTTACCTGGTTTTTAATCCAAGTACGCTCAAGAAGAAACTAGAAAATATAACTTGGACACCCAAGGCCAAACAGGTTACAGATGGAATAACGATCCGCATCATCTCAGCAGGATTTAACGCGCCAAAAAACTGTCTTTGCCATAACGTAAAAACATATCCTGTTCCCGTTACCCCTATAAGAATAAGCACTGCACCTAAAATCAAGCCCAGTTCTAGGTTGGCATAGCGAAGCAGTTTCTGGAATGATCTATCTTTGGGTAACAACCCTTCATTCATGCCAAAAGCCTTAGTAAAAATGGCAAACATGACGATCTGAAAGCCAATTAATATTGCACTTGAAGAGTACATTAAAGAGTGAACTTTTTGACCGGACAATAGCCAAACCGTGCTTAAAAAGCCGATCAGCATTAAACATAGCCCTGGATATAGAAATAGCCATCGTGGACTATACAGCAGTAAAAATCTCAGATGTCGCCATCCATCCCGCCAAGATCTGAGGTGGGGTGGACGACTCCGTCCGTCTGGGGAGAGTGTTGTTGGCACTTCTGCAATTTTTAAGCGATATAGCGTGGCTTTAACAACCATTTCGCTGGCAAATTCCATGCCTGTTGTGCGTAAGTTTAAAGATTCAATGGCTGTTTTGCTAAAGCCTCGAAGTCCGCAATGGAAATCTTGGCAGGGACTGGCAAAAAACAAGCGTCCGATCCAAGTGAGCACAGGGTTCCCTAAATAACGATGAAGCGGCGGCATTGCCCCAGGTTGGATGCCGCCTTTGAACCGATTCCCCATCACCAGCTCGTATCCAGCTCTCAATTCTTGAATGAACGGAGTGAGCTGCGTGAAATCGTAGCTGTTGTCGGCATCCCCCATGATGACGTACGTGCCTCTCGCTGCGGCAATACCACCCCGCAGTGCGTTGCCATATCCTTTATGGGAGATCTCAATGACCCGAGCGCCTAGTTCTGTTGCGATCGCCTGGGAGCCATCCTTGCTCCCGTTATCCGCAATAATGACTTCGCCAGCAAGATGATGTTCTGTGATAAACCATTGGGCTTTTTTGATGCAGATAGCAATGGTTTCAGCCTCGTTCAGACAAGGCATCACAATTGAGACTTCAACGGTATTAGCGCTGCTGTTGGCAGCACGATCTATATAGGAAGGACTTTGCACGGGATTGCTTTGTTGGATCAACTGGATAAGGCCACAAACACCTTGGAACGATATCAGACTCATCTTACCGATATTGTGGCTTGATGCGGGAATGCTCAAGACTCATCGCTCATTGGGAACGATAGACCTCCTCACTTTACGTCTGAAATGACGATGTTATTGATGGAGATAGAGCATCCGCGTTCCGATTCGCCTGTTGGGTGATCAAGACGTTGAATTTCGAGGCGCAGATAAGTCACTTGCGGGGGTAAGGATTTTGAAATGATGTTGATATCTTTGCCGATAGGGTACGCCAGCGGTTGAGCGCTTAAAACTTGTCCTTGTTGATTGAGGGCCGTAATGCGTAGTGAAAGTTTGCCAAGATTAGGGCAATGAGAAGTATTTAATGTTCCTTTTAGCCTGATTGATGATGGAATAGAACCAAAGTATAGAAATGACGGGGATTGTCCTGGCGTAAGTGGAATATCGTACAGATGAACAGTTCGGAATATATCTTTGCTAATATTAATCGGTTTCTCAGATTGCAACATCAGCCATTGTGTTTCTCTGTCTTGATTACGATTAATGATTTTCTTCATTGACTGAAGTGTTTCAAGAATGGTAGAAAAAGGCGTTTCTCGAATACGCTGATAGATTTTAACTTTGACTCCATTTTCAAGAAGGAATTCAACGGGGAGTTTCTGAAAATCTTTTGAGAAACTCCAGCCTTTCTCAAGGGCATCTACGGCTACTTGTACGACTCTTTGTTCTTGGGCTGGGAGATGATACTGTACGGGAGTTGCTACGACAATAAAATGTGATTTAAGCAGTTCATTTAAGGGGTATGTATCACGAGAATCGATATTAGATGTTCTTAGAATCTTTAGTGTTTTTGTGCCATAGATTTGACGCTCTGCGGCTAGCAATGCGTCACTTGTTAGCATCTGTGATGATGCGGAAACATAAATAGCTTTGTTTTTGTCAGAATTTTCCCTCAAAAAATGAACAAGTCGAGCTACTTCCTTGAAGTCTGATCGATATAAAGGAGTTTTTGTGACTGGAAATAAAGATCTGAGTTTAAAATTTGTTTTTCCTAAACTCGTTAATGCAAAAATCATATTGTTGATTATTAGGCTACCTGCTAGAAATAAAATAAAAGTTATTTTTTTGTCTTCTCTATTTGATTTATTGATTCCAGAAAAGATTAATGTTGCAAGCCCTATAATTACAAAACTAATAAAAGCGGTGGTGTAATGAGACCCATTCTGTTTGGCAAAGAAAATCCACTGAACTATAGAGATGGCTCCCATTGTTAGAAAAAAAGTATATTTTCTGTTTTGACTAATTTGATTAAATAGTCCTAGGCTATAGCCAAAAATTGTTAAAAAAACAATAAAATGACCAAAATCATGGATATAGTAGCTAGATACTTCGTAGGTGCTAAGTTCATAAGAGGCGAAGAGATTTCGGTAGTCGATAAATATGATTTTAAATATTAAAACAGGTGAAAAAATGATGAACCAAGCTATGACTTTCCCGATTTGAATAAAAATTCTTTTTAATTCCTTTAAGGCTGGCTTAGGGTCTTGATTTGCATGGATAAAAAAATCTAGGATACTGAATAAAAGAATTGTTAATAAGAAGGCACGTACGCTGTATGCAAATGGGCGACGAAACCAAGCTGAGAATGAAAGTAATCCAGCTAATTGAATTATTTGACTTCGTTTTTTGAGTTGAGGATCTTTCCAGTAGAGCAGTATTGCTAAAGAAATAATTGATGCGCCACCGAGATCTGGATATCCCCTTAGAATTGATACCCAGGTGGCTGGAGTGAAGAGTGTTAAGAATGCAGTTGTCCAAAAAATATGGCGAGAAGGGAACGGGAATACTTCTGTTGAAATTTTTCCTGTTATTAAGCAGAAGGGAACAATATAGACTAAAGAAAGGCTTAGAATGAAAACTTGACGGGATGTTCCAAATAGAAGCGAAAAAGGCAATAAGGGTAAGGATGGAATCTGTGTATAGTCATCAACAAGATAGTCGATAAAGCACTCTATTGCTTTAAAGGGGGACTCGCGAAGCTTGGAGTCTAATTCACGAACTAAATCTGAGTAATGTGAATAATCCCAGAAATAGAAATATTGCTCATGGGAAATGTAAATGGTGCTAATGATTGAGGTGAGAGCAATGAGTCCAATAAGACAGTAAAGATCTGTAGGCTTTCGCCCATGATTTAAGAGTGACTTCATAAAGGTTTTCAATTCTTGCCTTTTATAAATTAATAATCGTTCAAGGAGAACGCTTAAAGCCATTTGCAACTCAGTTTCATTGTCACCTCGATATCTTTTGTCTGGTCTTAGAAACCAAGTATATTTATTGCAGCAATTGGACAGCGTAAGTTCTGTAAATTATTCTCTAATTTAAGATCTGACAGCAATAATATTTATAATTAAGATAGCTTTGCGTAGATAGGTTAAAAGCCCTTTCGAGATGGACTTGGGTTGAAGTTTTTAGGAAAAAGTGTGGTTGCATCAAAAAATGCACCCTGAAGTTCAGCGCCTTGAAGGCTTGCGTTCCGAAGATCTGCAAAGTAAAGTTTGGCCCCGCGTAGATTGGTTCGTCCTAAATTGCAGCTTGCTAAATTGGCATGTTGTAAATTTGCCCAGCTTAAGTTGCTCCCAAACAGATCTGTCCCTCGCAAATCGGCGTAGCTGAGATCTACGTAGCTAAAGTTTATGAAGCTCAGTTTGGCATTAAAAATGACGGCTCCATTTAATTGAGCTTCAGAAAACTGTCTCATCCCTTGAGCATACTGTTCTAGCAATTCTTGTGCGTTCATAGGGGCTTTGCCTGTTGACCACTATTCTTAAACCAGGATACGCGCTTTGCTCACCTTTGCTCACCTTTGCTCCTTCGTTTTGGTGGCGATCTAATTTTTTGTGGATAGCGAGGGGCGCTTGATGGGTTGAAGAAATATGCTGCTAATGCCTTCGCTACGCCGATCTAAGGATTCTGTGGTGGATGTCCAGAGGGTTTCGTAGAAGAAGAAGGAGACCCCGGCAAATTGGCGATCGCGCACCCATTCAACCTGCTGTTGAATCCAACTCATGGGGACATCGCGGTTTTTGAGACCCGACAGGATCCCAATGCTGACGGGGATATGCTGACGGGCGTTTTTTAGTTCGGGGCGTTCTAGTTCCATCAAAAAGCGGTTGCGGTCTTTGCGATAGACCTGGATGACGAGTTCTTCGATATAGCCGAGCCGTTCCCAAGCTCTCCAGTCCTGTAGCAGCACCTCGTAGGAAAATGCGGCGGGGTTGGGGGAGAGGGAGATGAGCGCCTTCGGATTTTTGGCTTTGACGGCTTTGAAAACATTTGCCATCACGCCCGTCATTTTGTCAGCCCGCCACCGCATCCAGGCTTTGTCTTTGGGGTTCTTGGGGGGATTTTTGCCTTGGTGCTCTTGCTGGTAGAGGTTGACGGTAAAGGGTTCATAGCCCAGATCTACAGGTAGCCCAAAGTGATCGTCGAGCTGGATGCCTTCGACGTTGTAGTTGGCGACAATTTCAACCAGTAGGTTGGTGATAAACTGCTGCACCTCTGGGTGAAAGGGGTTGAGCCAGACTCTAGGGTCTTTGCCTTCCTTCACAATAGTGTTGCCATCCCTGTGTTGGGTGAGCCAGTCTGGATGGCGTTTGGCGAGGTCTGAATTGGCAGGAGCCATCAGTCCAAATTCAAACCAAGGAATGACGCTGATGTTTTTGGCGTGGGCGAGTTCGATGAGTTCTTTCAGCATGTCGCGATCGCCCTGTTCTTTTTCCCGCGCATCGACTTGTCCCGTATTGCCCAAGTCTGGATAGAGCCGCTGGGCTGTGCCGATGGCGGCTTCTGCTACTTTGCTAGGGTAGAGCGTGTAGCCCCAGTTCCAGACCGTTGGGTAGACCGTATTGAAGTTGAGGTTGGCGAGGCGACGGATGCCTTTTTTGAGGCGATCGCGGGAAAACAATACGTCGCTGTCAATATTGGTGAGCCAAACCCCTCGAAGTTCTTGAGTTGGAGCGGGGACTGGTTTAGACATGACCTGGGGACTAAAAATGAGTCCTAGAGTTGCTAACAGAGCGGTTAAATAAATTGCAACCCTGTTTTGCCAAGCTCTTTGATATCGTTTCAAGGTTTCTTTCCTGTGGTGTCTTGCACTCTTGTGGGACGATGGCTGGCGATCGCCCTCTGTTCCGTCACTGAGGCTCAGTTGAGAAACGTATCCAAATCAGGTACATCCACCCAGCAGCCCGTGACATGAGACTCATGGGTTAAATCCATCAACAGCTGCGAATAAACCCCTTCGCGAATTGAAGGCGAGGAAGACTGACCCCTTTGGATACATTCCGTCCAATGATTCATCACACGGGTGACAGGCGCAATCCGTCCATCGGGATGGGTTTTTGCAAACTCGTACTCTGCTGGAATCGGCAACTCAGCCAGCGGTTCCCCCGCTTGAGCGCCCCGTAGTTTGAACCCATGTACATAGTCCGTAGGGTGATCGCTGCCGAGGATGAGCGTGCCGCGATCGCCATAAACCTCCACCCAATGACCGCGCCCGTTATAGGCCGTGGCACTAATGCTGACCTGCACAGGGGTACCGTCCGCCAGCTCCAGCAAAATAAGGCAGGTGTCATCCGCATCCGCAACCTTGGGCATACCGCTCACAGGGTCAGGGCGATAGCCGATGGCGGTGGTGAGCCGACCGCAGAGCTGTTTGATAGGGCCAAACAACCACGTAATGTAGTCAAACGTATGGGAACCCAGCGCACCAAGGGAGCCACCGCCCGCTTCTGCACTGGCGTGCCAACTCCAGGGACGGGTAGGGTCAGCGCGACCGGGTACAACCCAATCAATTTTGATCAGGCGAGGTTTCCCCGCATAGAAGTTATCCATTTGAGCCTTTAAGGCCATCCAGGCAGGGACAAAACGAAACTCAAAGTTCAGAGTGGTTTGTAAGCCCTGCTGCTGGGACTGTTTGTAGAGTGCCTTTGCTGCGGCAACATTCATCGCCGTGGGTTTTTCTAAGAAAACGTGTTTGCCTGCGCTGAGCGCCTGCTGGGTCATATCAGCGTGCAAAAAGGGTGGGGTGGAAATGCAGACACTCTTGACTTCGGGTAAGGCTAGCAATGTGTCTAGATTGTCGGTGGCGTGGGGGATGTGGTGGGTTTGGGCGATCGCCTCGGCTTTAGCACGCTCTCGATGATACACAGCCACCACCTGAGTGTGGGGACAATCCTTGAGGGCAGGCAGATGAACCTTTTGTCCAAAACCAGTGCCAACTAACGCTACGCCAATGGGAGTTTGCAAATCAGACATGCCAATGCTCAATGATTTCTCAACTCATAATACTGGTTTGTTCGGCCTGCGATGAATCCTGAATTAGGATGGTGACAAAATGACACCATCTAGCTAGAATCATAACAACGACCATTGAGTAAAAATCATGACACAAGGTCACAGCCAAACGGAGCGAGTTACTGCAAGGGTTTCAGTAAGTATTAGGGAAACCCTCACGCGGGCAGCGGACATAACGAGTGCAACTTTAAACCAGTTTATGGTTCAAGCCGCACTTAAAGAAGCCCATCAAGTGTTGGAAAATGAACGACTGATTGTTTTATCCGAGCGAGATGCAGATCGGGTATTTGAGTTGATTGAGAATCCACCTGCTCCAACGCCGCGTCTTGAAGCTGCCATTAGAAATCACAGGACATTGTTGGGTGAAAGTCGTTGAACTGCCAGAGAAGCGCCATGACCGCGATGGCTTTGACTGTGGTAGTGAAGCGCTTAATCAATTTCTAAAGCAAACCGCAAGGCAGCATATTCAGAAAGGGATTTCCCGAACATTTATTTTAGTGGAGACGGAGCGGCCCAATACTATTATTGGATTTTTTAGCCTATCTTTTTGTGAAGTACAGTCAGCGAGCCTTTCGCCACAGTTAGCCAAGAAATATCCACTCAAAGTTCCTGCTGTAAAACTAGCAAGACTCGCTGTGGCACAAACCTCTCAACGTCAAGGGGTTGGAGGCATTCTGATGGTTGAGGCGATGCAGCGTGCTGTGATTGTTGCAGAAAATGCAGGGGGAATTGGGCTATTTGTAGATGCAAAGGATTCTGCTGCAAAGACTTATTATGAAAGCTATGGTTTTACGAGTCTGGAAGATAGCCCACTCGTGATGTTCTTGCCGCTGTCTACGATCTCTCAAAATCTTGATCGGGCATGACATTCTTGTTTTAGACATACCAATCTTTAATGATTTCTCAACTCGTGATACTGGTTTATTGTCTAGCCTCTTAACAAGATTCTCTCTAATGTTTGTTATTCAAGGATCTATGAGCCAAAATCTTGATTAACCAAACCCTTTGCCTTTTGGCAAGATGCGCCTCCTTCTCTTTTTGGATGTTTTTGATTTATCAATCTGCTCTCGAAACATTTGGTAGTGACGTTTGATTCTTCTAACGTATGCAGGATCTTTAAGTAAGACATCTTTTGTGAATTCCAGGATAGCTGGCGCTAACCGAGACTGAGGACTACCAAGATTTAGGCAAGGCCCAGTTAGATCAGCAAGCATCTTCGGGTCGTCGTCGCCTATCCATTTGGCATAAAAACTTGAGGTTTCCCACCCATAGGTAATCACTGCATCAGCAACGTTAGGTTTTGAGGATGTAACGTAGAAGAACACTCTTCGGCAATCACAATCAGGTTCATCACAATACATTTCCTGGAAGACATATTCTCCCGAGATTAATCCCCTATTTGCACCTGGCAAAATAGTAAGGACTCGTGTTTCTTCTTCTGCTATCTCTGGAAATCTTTGATAAAATGGAACGAATGGCATTTTATCCCTTCCTTGTTCGGTATTGCATTCTTTAACTTAGCGTATCAGAGCTGATCCAGTAAACATGCATGAAGACTTTGAACTGTAGGCTATCTGGGTCAATAGATCTATATCTCAATTCCCCATCAACTATACTAAAAACAGCCTGAGTGGAGAATTGTAGAATGGTGCGTCTTGATGCCAGTCCACCCTCTGTTGGCGATGAAGTCGCTGAAAATATTGCGCTGCTTCCCACCAACCTCTATAGCGATGAGCCACCCTTGGAAACCGATTTTCACCGCAATCAGATTGATCTGTTGATTCGGCTGCTGAAATATTGGTGGAAAGACCGTCCAGACTTTTACATTTCCGGCAACCTAACCGTTTACTACAACGAACAGCAGCTTAAGTCACGAGAATTCCGTGGCCCTGACATTTTTATTGTGTTGGGCGCAGAAAAAAAAGACCGCCGCAGTTGGGTCATCTGGGAAGAAGAGGGCAAGTACCCGAATGTTGTCATCGAGCTACTGTCTAGCTCAACCGCCACTGTAGATCGAGGTAAAAAGAAAGAACTTTATCAGGATGTATGGCGTGTCCCAGAGTATTACTGGTTTCATCCAGAGACTTTAGAGTTTGCAGGGTTTCAGTTGGTGCAGGGCCAGTACGAGCCGATTGTGCCCACAGAGCGTGGATGGCTCTGGAGTGAGCAACTGGGCTTATATTCAGGTATTTACGAGAGACAGCTACGATGGTTTACCGCCGAAGGGCAGCTTATTCCATTGCCAGAGGAGCAAGAACGACAGGCTAAGGAGCAAGAACGACAGGCTAAGGAACAAGCACAACAAGAAGCAGCGACGGCGCAGCAGAGGATAGAGCAGCTAGAGGCATTGTTGCGATCGCAGGGGATTGACCCCAATCACCTTCCTGACGGGTAGGCAAGATTGTACGAGAGGGTTGTGCCCCCTAAACGGGTACCCTAGATTACTGCCGCTGTAACCACCCCTCTATGAAAACCCAGAAAAAACGTTCTCTAAACCAACAGTTGGCGCTGTTGGCAGTTGCGATCATTCTGGGGGCTGTAGGTCTGAAAATTGCAGGGTGGAATCCCTTTGCCTACGTTAATATTCCCGTCAACGGTTCCAACCAAAAGGTTTATTCCTCCCAGGCAGAGGCCATTTTTGCAGGAGATTTGGCGGCCCAAAAGACTTTGGCTGACCAGGCGATCGCCGCAGTCCAGCAAAACATCGACCCAGCGGTCTTCAAGACCGGAAGCCCTCGCTACAATGCCGAATGGACGATCGCAACCTATCAGATGACGGCGTTGGGATTGAGCCAGATGGCGATCGCCCATCCAGAGCTGAAGGCGGAGTACAATCCCATTATTGAAAAATGTCTAGACAATCTGTTGCGACCGGAAACGGTGGCCTTTGCAACGGAGGCTTGGGGTGAAAATGGGTTGTTAGAATTTAGCTCCAACAAAGGACATGCCTATCTCGGCTATACCAACCTTGCCCTCTCCATGTACCGTCGCGTCAATCCTGCCAATCGGTTTGCACGCATTAACGATCAGCTTACCGAAGCCTTTAGCCGTCGTCTGGCGCAAGCACCCCACGGCATGATTGAAACTTACCCTTATGAAACCTATCCACCGGATGTGGCTGCTGTGATTGGTTCTATTGGATTATACGATCGCGCTATGGGTACAGACCATAGCAAAGTGTTGACAAAATCGCTTCAGACATTTCGTGAACAGTTGATAGATCTCAAATCTGGGATGTTGTATCAATCCGCTGATGCTCGCTCTGGCGCGATTCATGACAAGGGTAGAGCGAGTGGCACTACCATCAGTGTGTACTTCCTGTCTTTTGCGGATCCAGAACTTTCGAGGCAGTTGTTTAAGGCGAACGCCACAACTCAACGTAGTAATGTTGCAGGGTTTACAGGTATTAAGGAATATCCACCAGGGCAAGACGGTTTGGGAGATGTCGATTCTGGGCCATTGATCATGGGGCTATCGCCAACAGCTAGTGTGTTTGCCCTCAGTGGTGCCCGACTTACGGGAAATCAGGATTTGTTTCAAGCGCTTTACCGTTCGTTGGATGTGTTTGAGAGCTTTTCGGATAACAAAAATAGCATTGCCTCACAAATTGGCGGGCCGTTGGGCAAGGCGCTGTTATTGGCGATGGTGACGGCGCAAACCAGTTCTCCCTAAGGATATGGAAAATCCGGTCTACCGTCAGAACCTGCACATTCTCTGCGAATTTGATTGGCCCGAATATAGCCTCGACTGACGCGATACCAGTATTTGCCACTGCTTTTAACCACTGCGTAGACATCCACATCTGCTCCTTTGTTAAGCGTCCCGCGAATTCGTGATGCAGTTGTAGGTTGCTCTCGAATGTTGGCGTATCCATCCACGGAGGCAATGACGCCTACACACATTTCTTTGTCTTTTAAGAAGGCTGCATGGGCGGGCAGTGAAGAGAGGGCACTTAACCCGAACAGTGCAAGGAATGCAAAAACTTGAGATGAACGCATAAACCGTAATCACTAATGCAACAAGATGTTCACAATTTTACTTAGTAGAAGTGGTGGGTTCAGTGATGGCGATCGCACTAAATCAGTGTGTCATAGGCTTGGTGGTGCAGAAAAGTCCTGAACGCCTTGGTATGAGGTCAGCAGTATTGGAAAGGGGCATTGTATGGGATGCTCAAGTTCCTAAAGCCAAAGCAAACCCATGTCAACCCCCCTCCTTCATAGTCAACTGCACACCCAACTGAGTCAATGGATTACCCCAACAGATAAACGTCACCTCATCGGGTTTGCCGAAAATGTTGCTGCTATCGTGCAAGCCGAAAGTGGCTGCCTGAGTCACTGGTTGAGCTATTTGAGCCACCGTTGTTGTAAAGCTCGCTCTCACATGGAACGACTGAGCTATTTTGTTCATAATCCTAAGATCAACGCCCAAACGTTCTACGTTCCATTACTCAAACAATTTCTCAAGGCATGGGCTGGAATGGCGATGACATTGACACTGGATACGAGCATGTTGTGGGACGAGTATTGTCTCATAGAGGTCTGTCTGGCCTGGGGAGGACGCTCTTTCCCCCTCGCTCAAAAGGTGATGAAACATGGCAGTGCGACAGTCGCCTTTTCAGACTATTGTTCGGTGTTGGATGCTGCTGAGGCGGTTTTGCCCCCAAACTGTCAAATCACACTATTAGCTGACCGTGGCTTTGAGCATAGCGAGTTGATTCGTTGCGGAAGTGTGCCGGGGGAAGATTCCCCCGGACACCTTCCTTGGCTCCATAGCCATCAATGGTCTTGGGCGATTCGCGCTAAATCGGATTTGAAGATCACATTGTTCAATGCTCAAACTGAGTCGGTTGCTGACCTGCTGCCCGAGCCTGAACAAGCTTTTCTGTTTAATGATGTCACGATCCTTGGAGATATCCAATGTCATTTGGCGACCGCTCGTTTATCAATGGCGCAGGAGGCTTGGGCTGTGATTACAGATAAACCGCCTTCTGTGCAAACCTTTGCCCTCTATGGTCAACGTTTTGGCGCCATTGAACCCCATTTCAAGGATTACAAGTCTGCGGCTTTTGAGCTTCCTCGTTCTCGAATTAGAGATGCGGATGCTTTAAGCCGACTATTGATGTTACTGGCTGCTGCGACCATCATTGCCATTTCTGTTGCTATTGAGGTGATGGCTCAAGGTGCGCTCAATTCCATTGATTGGCATGCTCAGAGGGGATTAAGCTTTCTGCAAATCGGGTTGCGACAGATTAATCAGCTTTGCTATCAACGATTACCGCTACCACCGTTTAGACATCTACCACGATGTAATCCTCCACCTGCTTATGCCTCTCTCAAGAAACAAGATGCTATGAACACTCGCATTGAGTTTGCCAAGGTCACTGTCTTCTAAGGCTTTCAGCTACTTCGACTTTTCTGCACCACTAAGGCTTGATAGGTCATGGATGATGATATGTAAGCGACAAAAGCTCAAAAGCCGGGGATAAAAAAGGGGCATCCAAATGCCCTGTTTCCTCTAAAATCCTACATCCCAGGATACTGTACTTCGCAAGACTCGTGAGCACATGGAGGCTATCAGGTCGCTCAATGAAACTTCTTCACGGGTACTGATAGATACTTTTGATGACAAGCTCCACTATTCCGTTTAAGATTCGCCACTGTGTTGTGTAATGTCATCCTGCGAACTTATGTACTTCTGATACTGCTAGACACTTTCGGAGGCATCAGCTCTTGCAGGGTTTCCTGGGCAGAGCGAGGGTTCCATCCAAGCTGCGATCGCGCTTTCTCCGCACTCACTCTGACGCAGCGGTCATAAATATAGTGAACCCGCTCCCGACTCAGCGGAGGTTGCCATTTCAAGAGTCTTCCGATGGGATCTAAGAGCGTTCCTAGGAGGCGCACGATGGTTTCAGGAACTTCTGCTGGAGCTGGGATGCCCGATAGCTGACTAAACTGCGAAAACATCTCTCGAGTTGTCATTTCTCCGGCTGAAATAATGTAGTGTTCACCCTTTGGCCCGCGCTCTGCTGCCAAGATCATGGCTTCTACTAGGTCATCAACGTGGACGATGCCTGTGATACGATCGCCCCCTGCCCAAACCTTGAGTCGTCCTTTGAGAAAGGTCTGTACCACTGGCCCAAAATGGGGATCGTCTGCGCCAAAAATGCCGGAGGGGAGAACGCTGACAACATCTAGCCCCTGTTGGGCTGCGGCATCGACGGCCTGCTGAGCGAGGTATTTGGTGCGATCGTAGGCCGAGGAAAAGGTGGTTTGGGTACGGACAAAGGTTTCGTCAATCAACTGCCCTTGGGTATCGCCAAATACGCCGATTGTGCTGCAATGCACCATTTTAGGGACGTGGGCGGCTTGGGCTGCGGCAAGGACGGCTTGAGTGCCCTGGACATTGACTCGTTCCATTGCAGCGGCATCCACTAAACCCAGTTCGACGTAGGCTGCGGTGTGAAAGACAGTATCTACGCCTGTCATGGCCTGGGTTAAGGCGGTTTGATCGGTAATGTCGCCGTAGGCGTAGGTGATGGGGAGATTGGAGAGGCGATCGCATTGACTAGAGCGACGCACAAAGGCCACAACTTCGATATTCCGTGCCACTAAAGCTTTGACTAAATGAGATCCGGTAAAGCCGTTAGCCCCTGTTACTAGCGCTCTCATAGGGATTTTTCGTAGATTCGGTAGGTCTTGTAAATCTTACCGCCTGCTGCTTCAATCAGCTTTCGAGAGGAGAAGTTGTCTTCAAAGACCCAAGATAGCTCAGCCCGTTTGTAGGGTTTGCCTTTTTTGAGTCCACCCTGCATGCCTAAATAAATCAGCGCGAGGGGCACCATTTTACGGCGATACTCCGGCAAGGCGCAGACGGCAATGACTCTGGCTTGGTCAATTTGGCGGCGATACCATAGAAATTTAAGAATCCCTAGCCAGTTGAGCTTTCCACCTACGTGCTTGAGGGCAATATTGTAGTCTGGCAAACCCATCCAGAAGCCAATCATTTCGCCGTTATACTCCGCGACGGGAAATAAATCGGGGTCTACTAAGGACTGGAGGCTTTTGGCTTCTTCTAGAAATTCCTCTAGGGTGCGGGGTGTGGAACTCCAGTTGTTGGCGAAGGCGCGATTAAACAAGTGATAGATTTTTTCGCAGTCGTCGGCAAAGTCTTGGCCTTTGGTGTGCATGGGGCGAAAGGTGACTCCTGACTGGCAGGCGATGCGATAGCCTTTCTCGAAGGGTTTGGAGAGGGTGTGGTCGAGGGGAAAGTCGTAGGCGACGGCATCTTTGGCTTTGCTCCAGCCTAGCTGCTCCATGAACTGTGGATAGTGGGGCGGGTTGTAGGGCATCATCATGGCGGGTGGGCTATCAAACCCATCCACTAAGAAGAGGCAGCTATTGTGGGTGGAGAGGTCAATAGGGCCACGGATGCGATGGATGCCTTGCGCTTGTAGCCATTGCTCGGCGGCGGTGAAGAGGGCTTTGGCAATGTCTAGGTCGGGGATGCACTCAAAGTAACCGAATAACCCAATGGGTTCGCCTTCGCGTTCGATGAGGCGTTGGTTGACGGATGCTACGATGCGTCCGATGGGTTTGTCTTGGTCGAGGGCGATGAAGGCTTGAAGGGTGCCGTAGGTGCGGAAGGGGTTGGTGGGGGAGAGTTGGGTGGCGATCGCACTTCTGATGGGCGGTACCCAATGAGGGTCGTTGGTGTAGACATGCTGGGGCACATCCAGGAATAGCTCAAGGTCTGCGGCGGTAGAGACTGCTCTAATGTTAGGGGATGAACTAGAAATCATAGGAGCGACGGGATAAAGGGACTCAACGACTCTGAACTAAAATAGTAATATCAAGTTCACTCAGAATGAGATCCTATGTCACCCCTTAAGCAAGAACTCTTAGCCGCGATTGAAGTTGCGCCTGATGAGGCGATCGCTCAGACTCTTTTGTTTCTGAAAACCTTGACCAATGCGAAAAATCAATCGACATCTAGTAATCCATCTAGTAAACTCGATCAATTTTCAGCATTTTTGCAGTCTGAAGGCTGTTATGAGGATGAATTTATTGATTGCTGCATGGCGGAAATAGAACGTAAATGATTACAGCCGTCATCGATTCCTGCGTAATTTTTGGAATGCCTTTGTGCGACACACTCCTGAGAGCTGCGGAACAAAATTTATATCGGATTATTTTGTCCCGCACAATCCTCGAAGATACTACTCGTAACATGGTAGACAAAGGTCGGCTAAAATCTGAAAATGAAGAGTATTATCAGCAACAAATACAAAATGCTTTTCCTGATGCATTCGTAGATGCTCCGCCAGCTTTGATTGATTCAATGACGAATGCGATCTCAGATCGTCATGTTGCAGCAACTGCTGTCACTAGTAATGCTCAATATATTGTCATATTTAATCTTAAAGATTTTCCTGCTACATCCCTAGATTCTTATAAAATCAAGGTGATTCACCCCGATCTATTTTTAGAATTGCTTTGCGATGATTGGGGGAGTGAAAGATTGTATGAAATCGTTCGTCAACAATCTAGTGCTCTAAAAAATCCACCTGTTTCTCCTCAATTAATTTTAGATAAATTAGCACGTCAGAAATGCATCCGATTTCGAGCCAGACTCCTCAAGAATCTGTAGTAATTGAATTGCTTGCAGGGATAGCAAAATGACTATCTTGAGGCTGAAATGATGAAGTGTTAGATCGATTTACAAATTAGGGTCATAAGCATTGTATTTTCTTCTGTTATGGCACGATGCCGCATCCCAGTCTTGACAATAAAGCAATCACTTTGTGAAAGGAGAAACTCACCATCTTCCGTATCAATCGTAACTGAACCGGAAAGAACAACAAACAGCTCGTCAGTATCAGCATGCACATGCCAATCTGTAATTATCGGGTGCATCACGCGCACATTCACCTGACTGCCATTGAAGCTGTCGATTTGTTCACTTGACCAAGATTCAGTATTTTGTGAAAGCCTTTGTGCAACCTCCAGCAAATTGACCAATGCCTTTGCCTCCATTTGCTAGTGCGATAAAAAATCATTCTGCATAAATCGATCAATGAGTTGCCGACGCTGGGTCATCACTGGATCGCCCTGAATGACGCTAGGCTTAGATCCCGCAACCTCGCCGCCCCAATGCTGCGCCAAACGCTTCAAAAAGCCATCTTGCTCCTTCCGAAACCCATCCGTAAAATCATTACCGCTATTCATCACCGCAAACCAGACCGTCCCATACCGCTGGGTCTGAAGCACACCCGCCAACCCACTCGTATTCCAAAGCGTTCCCGTCTTCACAATCGTTGCCCCTGGCATCTTCCGCTCCTTCACCGTGCCGTGATCTTGCCCCATCACCGGAAACACGTTCCCCAATCCAAGCTGATGCTGCTGAAGTTCAGCCTGAACCGTCTGAAACAACCCCACCACCGCACGGGGCGACAGCTTATTCTCTTGCCCCAACCCCGAACCATTCTTAAGCACAATTTCCTGAGGCGCAATCCGCCCCGTCTCAAGGGCAATTTTTTGGAGGACTGCTGGCCCACCCAATCGCTTCGTCAACGCCTCAGCAATGCGGTTGCTGCTGTAGACATTCATCATCTTCAGCACGTCGGCTAACGGGAGCGATGCATGACTGATGAGCGGCTGACCCTCCCGCTTCTCTGGCGTGGCCTGACTCACCACAGAACCCTCGATCAACACCTTGGACGTGCCAGAACCCCAGGTAGCTTTGAGCTGTTCCCCAGCGGTTTGCAAATTCGTATCTAGATTGAACGAAAACGCTCCAGAGACGATCAGTTGCCCTGTGATTTTTCGGATGCCTAGGGTGTTGAGCTGGGTAGAGAGGGCGATCGCCTCACTCCTCACAAACAATGGATCGCCCTCCCCCTCCACATGCAGATCCCCCGTCAGCACACCATTGCTCACCGAACCCGTTGTCCATAGCTCCGTCTTAAACTGATGGGCGGGTCCCCAGGTTTTAAGCGCCGCTAGAGTTGTGGCAACTTTAGTCAAAGAAGCAGGCGTTTGGAGCTGCCCGCCCTGGCGATCCACCAGCAGCTCGTCATCCGTTTGCAGCCATAGCCTTTGATTGGCGCTGACCATTCCCTGCTGAGTCAGGGTTTTGAGGTACGAATCTACCAACTGGTCTCGCTGAGGATCAGCGGGCTGTAGCGCAAAATGACCTATAGATAGAGATTGCGGTTGAGGGGGCAAATCAACAATATGGGATGTTTTTAGCCAAAATCCCAACAGACTAGACGAAAAAAGCTCAATGAACATGTCCAGTAATTCGGGAATCTCTTAAGGTTGGGATGAAAACGCCGCAAAACGGCTAGAGTAGGGCTTAGACAATCTGCTAAAATTCTTTAGGATTCTACAACAATTGACCCATGCCAGTATCTCGCGCACGGATTGCCATTGATGCAATGGGAGGCGATTTCGCCCCAGATGAAGTCGTTGCCGGAGCACTTAGAGCGAAGGAAGAGCTGGGTGTAGATATTTTGCTGGTCGGCAACCCAGACCTCGTTAACGCCTCCATTCAAAAGCATTCTTCATCGGCGACCGTAGAAGTGGTGCCGTCTGAAGGCGTGATTGAGATGCATGAGGAACCTCTGGTAGCACTGCGTCGCAAACCTAAGTCTTCTATTAATGTCTCGATGGATATGGTCAAGCAGGGACGCGCCGATGCAGTAGTGTCTGCGGGGCACTCTGGTGCGGCGATGGCTGCGGCACTGCTGCGCTTGGGACGCATTAAAGGCGTAGACCGTCCTGCCATTGGGGCGTTATTGCCCACCATGATTCCTGGTAAACAGGTTTTGCTGCTGGATGTGGGTGCAAACGTAGACTGTCGCCCTAAGTTTTTAGACCAATTTGCCACGATGGGCAGCATCTACAGCCAGTTTGTCTTAGAAACAGAAGAGCCTAAAATTGGCCTCCTCAATATTGGCGAGGAGGAATCTAAGGGAAATGAACTTGCTCTTCGTGCCCATGAACTACTGAAGGTCAACCCCAATATTAATTTTGTGGGCAACGCCGAGGGACGAGATGTCTTGTCTGGCAACTTTGACGTAGTGGTCTGCGATGGCTATGCAGGCAATGCCCTCCTCAAGTTTGCGGAAGCTGTAGGCGAGTTTGTGGTGCAGATTTTGCGCGAAGAACTCCCCCAAGGCATCCGAGGTAAGGTTGGGACTGCCTTGCTAATGTCTAACCTGCGCCGGATTAAGCAGCGTATTGATCATGCCGAACACGGCGGCGCACTCTTGCTAGGCGTAGATGGGATCTGCATTATTAGCCACGGTAGCTCCCAAGCGCCTTCGGTGTTTAACGCCATCCGGTTGGCAGCGGAGGCCGTAGACCATCAAGTTTCTGATCAAATTCGCGGCTGTTACCAAAAAGTAATGGCAGCATCTGCAAAGGGAGAGCGCTCGTGAACCAACAATGGGCAGCCGGAATGGCGATGACGGGGTGTGGTTCAGCAGCTCCTGCTGTTTCCCTCAGCAATGAAGAACTCAGCCAGGTGGTGGACACATCCGATGAGTGGATTGCCTCCCGTACAGGGATTCGCGCACGGCGGTTAGCGTCTGCGGATGAGTCTTTGGTGGGGTTTGCAACCGAGGCGGCGAGACAGGCGATCGCAATGGCAAACCTCAACCCCACGGACATTGACCTGATTCTGCTGGCAACCTCCACCCCAGAAGACTTGTTTGGCACAGCCTGTCAAATTCAGGCGCAGCTTGGCGCAACGCGGGCGGTGGCTTTTGATTTAACGGCGGCTTGCTCAGGCTTTGTGTTTGGACTGGTGACGGCAGCGCAGTTTATCCGCACAGGGGTCTACAAAAACATCGTGCTGATTGGGGCAGATGTGCTGTCGCGCTGGGTAGATTGGTCAGATCGGCGCTCCTGTGTTTTGTTTGGAGATGGCGCTGGGGCTGTGGTGCTTCAGGCGAATGAACGCGATCGCCTCCTCGGGTTTGCGCTCCAAAGTGACGGTACCCAAAACAGCTACCTGAACTTGGCTTATCAGGCTGAACATACGGCATTGACGGATAAAGTGGCGATCGGGCGGGGCACGTTTGCGCCTGTCACGATGAATGGGCAAGAGGTCTATCGGTTTGCAGCGCGACGGGTGCCGGAGATTATTGAGAAGGCATTGTTTCATGCAGGGTTGACAGCAAATGATGTGGATTGGCTGTTGTTGCACCAGGCCAATCAGCGGATTTTAGATACGGTGGCCCAGCGTCTGAAGATTCCTCCAGAAAAGGTGATTAGCAATTTGGCTGAGTTTGGCAATACGTCTGCGGCTTCGATTCCGCTGGCGTTGGATCCACAGGTGCGTCAGGGACGAATTAAAGCAGGGGATATTGTGGTGTCTGCTGGGTTTGGCGCAGGCTTAAGCTGGGGTTCTGCGATTTTTGAGTGGGGCATTTAATCGAAGCCTTTCAGAATTGTCCTACATTTGTGAATTAGACTGATTTAAAGTTCTTCCATTTCTCATCTCTCGGAGTTGTTTGACTATGCTCCAAAGACTATATGTTCACAATTTTAGATGTCTAGAAAATTTTGAGCTAACAATAAAAGGTCTTCCATCTTCTCTTTTGATTGGTAAGAATGGATCAGGAAAATCAACGATAGCTGCTGCACTAGAGATAATTCAGTCAATTGGTCGAGGTATCAATAGAGTTGGACAACTGGTCAAAACAAAAGACTTTACACGCGGAAGATCTAATATTCCAATTCGGTTTGAAGTAGAAGTATTACTGGATCAAAAATTATATAAGTATGTCCTTGCCCTAGAGTTGCCAGAAAATTTTAGAGAGCTTCGAGTTTTTGAAGAAAAATTGATGGTCTCAGGCAGCCCAATTTATTCTCGCAAAGCGGCTCAAGTTACTCTGCATACCAGTTTACAAAATCATGAAGCTCAGTTTTTAGTCGATTGGCATCTTGCTGCACTTCAGATTTGAATTGGCGTTGATACTGAGTTGAAATGCAGGGTAAGCGCTCATTAATCGCAGAAACCCCGACAGTCCAACCTATGCATTTCCACAAACCGATGAAGACTTGAAGGAAATGGAAGAGATTCTTAAACAAAGACTGGGGGCTAGTGGTGAAGCGGCGTGATAGGGGCGATCGCCCCCACAAAAGACATGTCTGGGTAAATTGTTATTGTGCAAACGATGAATCACTATGATTCAGTAAATAAATGCATAATTTTGATTGCAAGTTCCTGAAGTTTTTCCCGTTCTGGCTCACTTAATACGCCCATCAGCTCAGATAACGGGTACGGATCCTGGGGTGAAATCCAGTCTAGGAACTGCTGTCCCTTAGGTGTCAGCGTAATGGTTAACGCACGGCGATCGCTCGGATGACTGTCCCTCACGACATAACCCTCATTCACCAATCCATCCAACAACCCCGTCATCGCCGCCCGCGACACTCCGCAATGCTTGGCCAGTTCAGAAGGGCTGGCGCAGAACTCCGGTTCGCCGCTGAGATACATCAACACGGCAAGCTTCGTTTGGGAAATCCCTAATTTCGTGGCATGTTCGTCGGTTACGCGGAGGACGGTCCGCGCAATGCGCGTAATGATGGACATGGTTTGAAGCACATCCATCTCACCAGGAAGCTGGATGATTTCATGGGCCGTTTCTGTGACCAGTTGATTCAGCGGTGCAGCTTTATCACGGGGGACAAAGGAGTGTTGCGTCTGTCGTAGGGTTTGGAGCGACTGCTCAAGCTGCTGAACCTTGGCGATCGCCGTCATTTCGCTTACGCGCAGAGAAATCTCAGTTTGCTTGTGCTGAATAATGTCCGACTCTAAACCGCGACTCAGTTCCAGCATGGTCATCAGGGTAGAAAATGCTCTTAAGGCCGTCACCACAGAAATCGTGAGCTTTTGCGCCGTCAGTTCTGTCTTGGTTTTATAGTCGTCAATGCCATAGCTGATCGCAACGACATCTTCAGGCGCTTGGCCAGGTTGTCCGGTACGCAAAATAATGCGAACCAAGACATTGCCCAGATCCTCGCGTACAAATTGAACGAGCTGGAGTCCAGCATTGTCCGTCTCCATCACCACGTCGAGAAAAATGATGGCAGTGTCTGGATGGGCCTGAAAAAGATGCCGCGCCTCTTGAGCAGAGTAGGCACTCAAAAACACAAGGGATTTGCCTTCAAAGACGACATCTCTGAGGGCTAGCTGTGTAATGGTATGAACTTCAGCATCATCATCAACAATCAGAATTTTCCAACTTTGGTCGGGCTGAATCGGATCCGTTTCTTCAGCAAAGCGCAGCTCTTCATCGTCTTGGGTCAAAAACGAACTCATGCAGCTTAAATTCTGTAGGGAATATTCGGGTAGGACTGATTCTACACCTGTACCAAAGGAAGTTGGATTACAAAATTTGTTCCAGTCTCCGGTTCGCTTTGGCAGTGGATGGTGCCGCCAAGTTTTTGAGTGACTAGGTTATAGACGATATGCAGACCCAAGCCACTGCCACCCTGCCCCCGCTTGGTGGTGAAGAAGGGTTCAAAGATTTTACCGAGATGCTCTGGCGAAATGCCGCACCCATCGTCAGTGTATTCAAACCTTAGGAGGTTCTGGGTTTGGCTAAAGCTCAGAACGATATGCCCAGCAGCCTCAGCATCGTAGGCGTGCAGCAAAGAGTTTATGACGAGGTTGGTCACAATTTGCGAAAAGGCACCAGGGTAACTATTGAGGGTCAGGGTGCGATCGCCATTCACCTCCACCCGATGGGTTGTCGCCTTCAATGTTGGGCTGAGCTGGAGCAGAACCTCATCGAGGTACGCCGCCAAATTAAACACGCGCCGCGACTCACTGGATTGATCCACTGCCACCCGCTTAAAGCTTTGAATTAGCGTGGCGGCACGCTTGAGGTTTGTGAAGGTCATCTGAGCGCTTTGCTGGGCAATGTCTAAAAAATTTCCTAGTTCAGAGCGCTTCATCGTGCCATTCTCAAACCGCTCCGCAAAGGCCGTGGTCTTTTCCAGTAAAAGCGACGCTGCCGTTACGCCAATGCCAATGGGAGTATTAATTTCATGGGCAATCCCCGCCACCAGACCGCCCAAGGCCGCCATCTTTTCGGTTTGGATGAGCTGGGTTTCAGCCAATTTGAGATTTTGGAGCGTTTGTTCGAGCTGTTGCGCCTTTTCCTGAAGTTGCGCTTCGGCCAGTTGTCGTTCTTCAATCTCTTTCTGAAGCTGAATATTGCGCTTATCTAGCTCCTCTTGGGCCAGTTCCCCACTCTCTTGGGTGAGCACCAACCACCAAGCGCCAATGCCAATCATCACCAGAAAAATGCCGTAGGCTCCTAATAAAGTAGCCGTTAGCTGCTTGGCAATTATGCTAGGCAAATGGGGGACTGCAACCACTTGCTGATGGTAGACAAAGCCTAACGTCGCCCCAGCGAGTCCCGACAAAGACAGAAACACGGTTGTATATTTCAGCAGCCTTATGCCCAAGCGAGGCGAGAGCTTGCCTTGCAATAATCCTTTGGTTCTAGCTGGAGCTGGATTTAAAATAGCGGGTGCTGGGGCAATGGTCACACTAATTTTACAGGCATCGTGGCAACAGGCATCTAGGGTGCAGCAAAGGGAGCAAATCGAGTCGTTATAGACTGGGCAAAACAGCATGTCGGGTGTTTCGTAGTCTTGCTCACAGATATAACAAGAGACTTCATCGGTGGCGATTAAGGTTTTTGAATAGGTGTCTTCGCGTGCAATATAGTATTTCCCTTTGGTCACGACAGCCAGAATTGGAGCCAAGACAAAGGCTAACCCTAACGCAATAAAGGACGCAAAGGCCGCCGCCAGTTCTCCAAAGACGCCTACAAAGGACAGGATTGAAACAATTGAGGCAATCATCATAGAGCCGAAGCCGACGGGATTAATGTTGTAAAGGTGCGCTCGTTTGAATTCGATGTAGGACGGACTTAGGCCCAATGGTTTGTTAATCACCAAATCAGCCACTAGAGCACCCACCCAGGAAATGGCGACGTTGGAATAGAGACCCAGCACCGCTTGGAGGGTGGAGAATACCCCAAGTTCCATCAGAAGAAGGGCGATCGCCACATTAAACACCAGCCACACAACCCGCCCCGGATGGCTGTGGGTCAATCGCGAAAAGAAATTAGACCACGCTAGGGAGCCTGCGTAAGCATTGGTTACATTAATTTTGATTTGGGAAATAATCACAAACAGCGTTGTGACCGCCATGACTACGGCGGGGTTTGCAAACACGTACTGAAACCCTACCCAATACATTTGGGTGGGTTCATTGGCCTTGGCAAAGCTCACGCCATGACTAATGGCCAAGGAGGCCAGAAATGACCCGCCCAACTGCTTGGCACAGCCCAAAACAATCCAGCCAGGGCCAGCCAGCACCACAGCTAGCCACCATTTGCGCTTGTTCGATTCCTGTTTGTCGGGCAAAAACCGAAGGTAGTCGACCTGTTCCCCAATTTGGGCAATGAGGGAAAAAGAAATAGTGGCGGCTGCCCCAAAGGAGCGCGGGTCAAAGCCGGCCCCAGTGCCTGAGGCTCCCGCAAAATTGACCCAATCGGTAAACGCCTCAGGCCGTTTGAGCAAAACAAAAGAATAGGGCAGCACCAACAGCACAATCCAAAGAGGCTGAGTCCACAATTGGAGCTGGTTGATTAGCGTTACCCCAAAAAACACCAGAGGAATAATGATCAGAGAACAAACCACGTAACCAATGGGCAACGGCAACCCGAAATACAGCTCGATCGCCTGGGCCATAATGGCGGATTCCAGGGCAAAAAAGATGAAGGTAAACGAAGCGTAAATTAGGGATGTAATGGTGGAACCAATGTAGCCGAACCCTGCGCCGCGTGTGAGCAGATCGATATCTACGTTGTACTTGGCGGCATAGTAGGTAATGGGAAGCCCCGTCAGAAAAATGATGACGCCTACTACCAAAATCGCCCAAAACGAATTGGCAAATCCGTAGCTAATGGCGATCGCCCCGCCAATGGCTTCCAGGGCCAAAAACGAAATGCCGCCCAGGGCGGTACTTGCCACCAACCACTCCGACCATTTCCGAAAGGATTTTGGCGCAAACCGCAACGCGTAGTCTTCTAAAGACTCAGCCGCAACCCAAGTATTGTAGTCTCGCCGATCTTCAACAACCTTGGAGCCAGAAGACCTAGAACCAAAAGAGATGGGCATAGGAGGGGTGATAAAGGAAGGCACCCTTCGCATTTTTATCGCAAAACCTGCCTATTTCCGTAACAGGCGATGCGATCGCAGCAAACGATCACTAAACGATCGCAATCCCAAGATAGTTAACCAGTTAATAGTTAATTCGTAAACTTGTATACAAAACTCAAAGAACTTGCTCTGTAAGATTCGGTTACGTAAAAAGCTTTTTTCATTTCGCAGACTTTCGGAACCGGACTGGGGGAATCAGTCTAGTTCGTCTTAATCAGAATTCATCGCCCAGGGAATGGCTACAGCCGCCGTTTACTGTGCTCATTTTCCATACCTACTTGTTGAAGATCTCTCGCCTGGAGAAGTCAATGAACTCAAGAACGGATCGGTTTACAGCATCATCTGAAATTCAGCGGTTAACGGCATTGCTGCCAAAGGAAGTGCGATCGCAAGTTGCCATCCTTGAGGCTCTAGAGACTGAATCAGATTTTGTTGCAACCCAACGCATCAGTCCGCAAGACTATCAGATTCAGATTGATTTCAATCGCTGGCAGTCTTTGGGCATCGATCAGCGCAATTTGATATTTTGGCACGAAGTTGCTCGCATCCAAGGGCAGGGGATTCGCAAGTCCTCAAGGGAGATCGTTGTCATGTGCATTGGAGGAATTGCCTTACTGGCTGAGCTATTGGCTCAAAATCTTTTGGGTGTCGCCACAACGCTTGCTGTGACTGGCTTGGCGGGCTATCAACTCTACCAACAGCATCTTGGAGAGCGCTCGTTAAGAGCCGCTTCCGCTGCGGATCGGGATGCAATTGCCCTTGCAATTCATTTTGGGTATTCCTTTCCAGAAGCCTATGACAGTCTTTGCAGCGCCCTACAAACGTTACTCAGGTGGAAATCTCAGAAATTTTACAAAAAAAGATATCAGGTTCGGCTTAGGGTTTTGGAAATTCTGAGCGCTAAGGAAGTTGAAATATCTGGCCCAGCGATTGAAATCGCGGCTACAAGAACAAAACCTGCCTACGCAGGTTAAATGCAGAATATGAGTCCGCGCAGGCGGACATCGTTCCTGTAGCCGCGATTTTAATCGCCAGAGGCTTCCTCTTTGCCCCATTGCAGTATCAGGTTTCGTCCCTATGCAGCTAACCCAAGTCATGGCAAAAGCCGTTCATGAACCAGAATTCCGCTCTCGGTTTATGGAACATCCCAAAGTCATTTTGGATGAGATGAATATTCCCATCCCGCCCGCGCAAAACGTCACGGTCTTAGAAAGTCTAGAAGGCGAGATTTTCTTTGTACTACCGGTATTAACAGAGGAGGAAGTCAAACAGCTCCGCAACTCGCTCAATACTGTACATCCTCAGCGCTCAGTGCGATCGCGCATTTTACTCAAGGCCAGAGAAGACCCAGACTACAAAGCCAAACTCATTCAGGAGCCAAAAGCCATGTTGAAAGCCGAAGGACTTCCCATTCCAGACACCTCAACTGTCACCCTCCTAGAGAACAGTCCCGATCAGCTTTATATCGTTTTACCCCATATCCATACTCACTAATTATTGGAGAAAAAGATGAGCAGAAGTGAGGTTGCAACCGAACGTCTTGAAAAGACAAAACGACACTACAATTCCTGGGTCGTTAACGAAACCTTAGAAGATTATTCTCTACGCTACGCGCCCAAGTCCTTTCGTCGATGGTCAGAATTTACCGTTGCGAATGCGGCCTTGGGTGGTATTTCTTACTTGGCTGACTTTGCCATTGGCGGCTCGATCGCCATTAGCTCTGGATTTGCCAATTCCTTTTGGGCCATCATGATCTCGGCAGTCATTATTTTTGTGACAGGTCTGCCGATTTCCTACTACGCCGCCAGATACAACATCGACATGGACTTGCTAACGCGGGGGGCAGGGTTTGGCTATATCGGATCCACCCTCACGTCCGTCATTTATGCGTCATTCTGCTTTATTTTCTTTGCCCTAGAAGGGGCCATAATGGCCCAAGCGATCGAGATTTACTTCGGTCTGCCCTTGGTGTGGGGGTACATTCTCTGCACCATTGCAATTTTCCCCTTAGTGGTATTTGGGATGACCCTCCTGGCCCAAATGCAGGTGTGGACACAGCCCATTTGGCTGATAGGCATGTTTGCACCCTGGTTTGCAGTCCTTGCAAAAGATCCTGAATCGCTCTCCACCTGGATGAATTTTGCTGGAAAGTCTCCTAGCGGTTCCGGCTTCAACATCCTGCTATGTGCCGCTGGTGCTGGGGTTGCCCTCTCTCTAATTGCTCAAATTGGAGAGCAAGTTGACTACCTGCGGTTTATGCCCGATTTGACTCCCCAAAATAAAACCAAATGGTGGTGGTCAGTCGTCTTGGCGGGGCCAGGTTGGGTGATCTTAGGCGCTTGGAAACAGTTGGCTGGTGGTTTTTTCACTGCGCTCGCCGTAAAACACGGCGTAGATATTGCCAAGGCCAACGAACCGATCCACATGTACATCGAAGGGTTCAAGGAGATCTTCTCAAACCCTGCCATTTTCATGGCTCTGGCAACCTTCTTCGTCATCCTGTCCCAGGTCAAAATTAACGTTACCAATGCTTACTCAGGTTCGCTGTCCTGGTCTAACTTTTTCTCCCGCTTAACCCATGCTCACCCTGGTCGGGTGGTTTGGCTCGTGTTCCACCTCATTATTGCCTTGGCTTTACAGGTGATGGGTGTGTTCGACGTGCTGCTGTGGGTCTTGGGCTTCTACTCCAATGTGGCGATCGCCTGGGTGGGTGCCCTAGTTGCCGACTTGGTGATTAACAAGCCCCTCGGACTCAGTCCTTCCTATATCGAATTCAAACGGGCACACTTATACGACTTCAACCCCGTCGGCTTCGGTTCTATGATGGTTGGCTCTGTGATTTCAGTCATCGCCTTCTTCGGGGTGATGGGACCCGGGCCTCAGGCATTTTCTACCTTCATCGCGCTGGGTGTCGCGTTTGTGTTGTCTCCCATTATTGCGATCGCCACCAAGGGCAAATACTACATCGCCCGTGAAGACGTTCACTTCCGCAATAACCCAGAAGTCACTGGTCTAACCCACTGCTCCATCTGCGAGTATGACTACGAACGCGAAGACATGGCCTACTGTCCTGTCTATCAAGGTTCGATTTGCTCACTATGCTGTAGCCTTGACGCCCAGTGTCATGACGCCTGCAAAGTAGCGCCTGCCTAACCACAATGATTTTTGGGTAGGGGCGCAAGGCTTTGCGCCCTCCGCCTCGCCCCTCCCTTCAGCTCTATTCCATCATTTATCCCATTTCAGGATTTCCGCCATGCCTAAGACACTTTTCAAAGTTGACCTAACCAAGTCAATGGATCAGCAAGAACTACCAGGACATAATCGCTGGCATCCAGACATCCCCGCCGTCGTCTCAGTCAACCCTGGCGAAGTATTCCGCATTGAATGCAAAGACTGGACAGACGGTCAAATCAAAGACAACGATAGCCCCGACGATGTCCGAGATGTAGATCTCACCGTCGTCCACGTCCTCAGCGGCCCGATCTGGGTCAATGGCGCAGAACCAGGCGATATATTGGTCGTCGATCTACTGGATATTGGCGCACTTCAAGGCGACGAATGGGGCTTTACAGGTATTTTTGATAAAAAGAACGGCGGCGGATTCCTTACCGATCACTATCCCGATCCCGCCAAAGCCATCTGGGATTTTCAAGGCATCTATACTTCCTCTCGCCATATCCCTGGGGTTAGATTTGCAGGCATCACCCACCCTGGCCTGATTGGCTGCGCACCCTCCCATGAACTCCTCGCCACCTGGAATAAGCGCGAAACAGAATTGCAGAATTCTCAGCCAGATGTCCGAACCTACGGCACAGGTTTTGCAGGCGATGTTCCCGTCCTGGCGGCACTCCCTAACCCCACCAATGCGATTTTGGGCACGCTCCCCAAATCCGACTTTGATCGAGTTGCTGCTGAGGCTGCCCGCACGGTGCCACCCCGAGAGCATGGCGGGAATTGCGATATCAAAAACCTCTCTAGGGGCACCAAAATTTACTTCCCTGTCTATGTGGAAGGGGCGAAGCTCTCGATGGGCGATATTCACTTCTCCCAAGGGGATGGTGAGATTTCCTTCTGCGGTGCGATCGAGATGTCGGGCTTCATTGACCTCCATGTGGACATCATCAAGGGTGGGGTTGAGAAGTATGCAATGGTCAACCCCATCTTCAAACCTGGCCCCGTGGAGCCGCGCTACTCGGAATATCTCGTCTTTGAGGGAATTTCCGTGGATGAAATGGGCAAGCAATATTTTATGGACGTGCATATTGCCTACCGTCGCGCCTGTCTGAATGCCATTGAATACCTCAAGAAATTTGGCTTTACGGGCGAGCAGGCGTATCTACTCCTCAGTTGTGCGCCCGTTGAAGGCAGGGTGAGTGGGATTGTGGATATCCCGAATGCCTGTTGTACCCTTGCCATTCCCACCGAGATTTTCGATAAAAATATTCTGCCCGTATGAGGATGATTTGAAACGATGCCCCTTTATGAGTTTCGGTGTGATGAATGTGGTGTATTTGACGCTTGGCGGGCGATC
>JANLSD010000324.1:0-4941 GCA_031362245.1 Acaryochloridaceae cyanobacterium OTE_25_metabat_464
GCCAAGGCTGTTGTTGTCCCAATACGGTTCATTGGAGGGCTTATTTTCAGGACGAGGTTGTTTATCTTCGTAGGTCATGAAAATAGCTCCTAACAGCTTCGACCGAGTTTTTATGATGCCAGAGATATTGAATTAGAGCAATAGCTTAGGCGCTTTATGTGACGTGAAGGGCGATAAATAAGTAGACCCTATTAATTTAATTCAGAAATCAGTTTTTTCAGAGTCTGAGACTGAAACCTTTACTTCCAGTGGAGGATTTCTACTTTATATAGTTAGTGCGTTATGGATTGAATGGACGACAAACTGAATCAACTAAGCGCTAAACGAACGAGGGGCTGAATTAACCATCTGCTGCGCCATCTGAATGGCCTCGCCTGAAGTGGCAATAGTGCCTTCAGCATGGGCTAACTCTAGCGCAGCCAGGAGTTGCCCTACTAAGGGGCCTGAACCCAAAGATAGAGTGCTCATCAGCACTTGTCCAGAAACCAGCGGAGTGGGATGGGCGATCGCACTCTCCCCTTTTAAGTACTCATCCACCAACGGCGCAACATCTGCCAGGGGAATACCAGCGGCGATCGCCACCACCGCCATCGCCGGAAATGCATCCCGCACCATCCGAAACAGCAGGTATTGCTGCCGACGGCTGAGGGCACCTTGGCTCAAATCCTTACGGAGTTGGATTAATCCCTGGAGAACGGTCAGAACTAGGTTAATTTCGGCCTTGCTATACTTCATGGCCTGAAGAGTAGGCTTCGCAATCTGCGGATCTGGATCCACCAACCCGACAAGCTTTGCCGTAGCGAATAGGGTACGCCGAACACCCTCACCACTCTTAGGGCGATCGCTCAGCGTCCGGTGCAGCAATGACTCTAGCTGTGCCCAGTGAGCGGTCACTTCTGCCTCAACTCGATCCATCTGTCCAATCAACGCCAGACCATCTGCGGTCGCATGGGCAAAGGAGGTACGTAGCAGCCCATCTTGCCAAAGTTCTGTCAGCCACTGGGTCCCCTTCGCGTGGCTCAGTAAATAGCTCAGCTCAACCCGAATTCGCTCCGCCGCCACCCGAGACAGCAGGGGTGCCAAAGCATGGAGCTGGATTCGCGTGTCAGAATCTACTTCAAAATTGAGCTGTGCAGCCTGACGATAAGCCCGCAATAACCGCAGCGGATCGTCCTGCAAATTTTCCGCCGACACCATCCGCAGCGTTCGTTTGGCTAAATCTGTGCGTCCGCCTAAGGGATCGACGAGGGTTTGGGTATGGGGAGAATAGGCGATCGCATTCACCGTAAAGTCCCGACGCTCTAAGTCCTCAACCAGACTATCCCCCACCTGAAGGGCAAAATCTGCCGTGGCGTGGTCAAACACGACCCGTGCAATCTGACGCTCTGCGTCTAGCACCACAAAGCCAGCGCGGTAATGACGTGCGATCGCCTGGGCCGTCTGGATCGGATCTTGGGGCATCACAAAATCAAGGTCTAGGTACGGTGATGCATATTCCAACAGCGCATCACGCACACATCCCCCGACCAAGTAAGCCGTAGTTGGGATCCAATCCAAACTAAAGGGCCAGTGTTGAGGAGATAAAGCCGAAGACTGCAATAACGGAGTTTTAAGTAACAAAGAATTCATGCATTGCTAAGGTAACAAAGCGACCATCGGGCTTGGAAACGCCCAACAGTACGCCTGTTCTCTAACAAATGGGCGAGGGGAGACTCGAACTCCCACGACCGAAGTCGCCACATTTTGAGTGTGGTGCGTCTACCATTCCGCCACTCGCCCTTGAATGAAGCTTTTCTATCTTATATCAGACCGTCTGCTGAGGCAACCTGTTTGCGATCGGTTCGCGAGGATGGTGACTGGGGTGCATTTTGTCTTGGTCGTCGGCGCTGGTTAGCAGTAATTCATGCGACATTATCTTGAATGGTGGGGCTGAGTGGCTGGGGATGCCATTATGGGTTTTCAACTGACGTCTGAGATTGCAAGAAACGCAATCGCTCAGGCTGATGAATCTTTGGAATCTCTTGCGTTTGCGACGATTATCAAGAATCGCGTGAATCGAGGTGGCATTTTGGCAAATGGGGCTATTTTTATCAAGAATGGGGAAAATGCTAGGAGAATCACTTCACATTTGTATCCTGAAAGGCCGAGAGGCTGTTTAAAGGTCTAATTCATCGCGCATGAGCTGATCGGTGGTCACGTCGAAGGTATCTGCCACTTTTAGAATCATCTCGGCGTTGGGGACTTTTCGCCCTTTCTCTAGTTGTGACACGAATGTATTATGAACGCCTAGCAGATTGCCCAGTTCTGTTAGGGTTAGACCGCGCTGTGTCCTCAGTTGATAGACTTTTTCTCCAAATCGCTTCATGAAATTGAGTTGACCCAGGAAAGGAATAACGATACACTTTCATAGCAATAGCTATGAATTCACAAAATAGATTCGGTGACGTAAGAACTATGACCTTTTCGGTGATGAAACACAAGGCTTTGCCCAGTATGGGTAATCTTGACGGCTCTGGCCTATCTCTCACTTGTGCGGAGTATTTTGCCGGAATTGGTTTGGTTCGACTGGGGTTGGAGCAGGCGGGCTGGGAGGTTGTGTTTGCGAATGATTGGGCGCAGGACAAGTTTGAGATGTATGCTGCGCATTTTGAGGATGCGAGTCAGCATTATCGGGTGCAGGATATTTTTTCGGTTTGCGATGCGGATATACCCCATACGTTGCTGGCTACGGCTTCATTCCCCTGTATTGATTTATCTTTGGCGGGTAATTTAAAGGGGATTGGCGGTCAGTACTCTAGCGTGTTTTGGGGCTTTATTGAAATTCTTGAGCGTCAGGCCGATAAACCTCGGCTTGTGATGGTAGAGAATGTGGCGGGTTGGCTGACTTCAAATGGTGGACAAGATTTCCGGCTGACGATTCAGGCGTTGAATCGGTTGGGGTATGCTTGCGATGTTTTTGCGATCGATGCGGCTCATTTTGTGCCTCAAAGTAGACTCCGAATTTTTGTGACTGGAGTACAAAAACCTCGCGCAAATCAGAATAGAGCTATTTTTGCAGGACGCTCTGCTTCGCTGAAGACTCAGGCGCTTGAAAGGGCAATCGCAGCTAATGATGATCTGTGTTGGCATTTTATGGAGGTTCCGCCTCTGCCTGAGAGGGTAAAAACGGATGTGAGTGATGTGGTGGAAAATATAGCGGAGGATGATGCGCGTTGGTGGGTTAAGGATGAGGTGCAACGTCATTTGAGGATGATGTCGGCGATTAATTTGGACTATTTGAAAGACCTGCAAGATTTACCCGATTACGCTTACTGCACGATGTACAGACGGGTGCGGGAAGGAAGGCAACGGGCGGAACTGAGGAAGGATAGGATTGCAGGTTGTTTGAGAACGGCTAGTGGTGGCAGCAGTCGGCAAATGTTGGTGAGGGTGGGGGTAGGAACGATTAGAATGCGTGTGATGACGCCGCGTGAATATGCAAGGCTACAAGGGGTTCCAGATGATTACCCGATTCTGGTACAGGTGAATCAAGCTTTGACTGGATTTGGGGATGCGGTTTGTGTGCCTGTGATTGCCTGGATTGCTGAAAATATTTTGAATTCTCTGGTTATGTTGGTTGAGGAAAATCTGTTAGTGCTCCATTGCTAATTTCTAGGAGCTGAATCTCTTGACTTCTGACAAAGCTATCAGTGACTGAGCATCGGAGCCTTGCCAAATAAAGCTCGGTGGTCGGTTTGCATAGAAGCGTTAGACCGTGGTTACTTTGCTGAGTTCGACACGACCACCCTCAAATACTTGCACTGTTAGCTGATAGCCCTCCATAAGGGACATTCCGACAAGTGGTTCTGAGTCAGCCTCATCGACGGGGATGGTCAGAAGATTTCCATCCCAAACTAAGACTGCTTGATCAATATTGAAAACGCATTCACTCCCATCGCCAAGAATTGCTCTTCCCCGTCTCTTCCATATGAGGTTTAGCTGAGCGATCAAGTCGGTCGGGAGTGAAAGCCAGCCATTAAAGCCTGTGTCTACAATGGCATCCTGTGTGTAAACCTTTCCATCAGAACCACAAACTGAAAGTGGAATAATCGGCTCAAACTCTGCGTTGACGATTCCGGTGATCATACGGTTCTTTTTGTACGTCCGCCGAATCGACGCACATGACGAGAGCCAATACGGACTATCCAGATTTGGGCATCTGGCTGACGGGCTTCGAGGCGATCGCAGGCAGCAATTTCACTCGCGTCAACTTCAAAGGCTCCAGTTTCGAGATCGATCGCTACAATTTTGCCGTGATTATCTGCTTCGACCTGGGGACGCACCTGAGTTTCATAGAGTTCGTCGCCACGTCGAGCAAATTCTTCTTTACTATATCGGGGCTTGCGCTGAGCGGGGTCGAACTGTTGTCGAACTGTCATAGCGTTGACCTAATTGCGACTTACCTTGTCCATTTTAGCCTGGAAGTGCTTTGCTAAGGTGCTTGTGGTTGACTCGTTTACTGATCCCTTCCTGGGAGGGGAATGGGTCTTCAACTGACGCCAGAGAGTGCAAGAAGCGCGATCGCTGAAGCTGATGAATCTTTGGACTCTCTTGCTTTTGCGACGATTAGCAAGAATTGGGTGAATCGAGGGGGCATTCTGGTAAAGGTCGCTAGTTTTATCAAAAATGGGGAGAAGTTCAATATTCATCAATGTTGTTCTATAACTCATTTTGTAGTTCTGCTTCAATTTCCTGGATTGAAGGGAGGCTAGAAGCTAATTCTTTTGGCAATGCGCGAGTGAGTTCGTAGTCTGCAATGCCGATGGGTTTGTGAATGTCGCGGAGGGTGTATTCTGCCAAAATGCGATCAGTGGTTTGACACAGAATTAGTCCGATGGTAGGTTGATCTGCTTCGTGTCTGAGGAGATCATCTACTGCCGAGCAATAGAAATTCACTTTGCC
>JANLSD010000033.1:0-10454 GCA_031362245.1 Acaryochloridaceae cyanobacterium OTE_25_metabat_464
ACCCCAAGGCAACATAACGGGTAATCTGAGAGATTTTCCGTCGCCCTGCTTCTCCTTCATCTTTTTGCAATCGCTCTAGGGATGGGAGCGCCGCAGTCAGCAACTGCAAGATGATGGAAGCATTAATAAAAGGGATAATTCCGAGGGCAAAAATGCCCAAGGCTGAGAAGCCATTGCCAGAGAAGTAGTCGAGGACCCCTAAGAACTGGTTACTTTTAACAATCTGGGCAAAAGCGGGACGATTGATACCTGGAATGGGAAGATAAATTCCCAGACGAACCAGAAACAGCAGACCAATGGTTACAAGTACCCGACCGCGCAAGCCAGCCGCTTGGGCCATCTGAGTAAATGTTTCTTGGGCTGATGGTGTCTTCCCTCGACTGACAACCATGTGTGACTAACCTCTTTTATGAAATGACAGAAGCAATAACGATTGAGCTAAATCCAGAATGCCAAAGGCGCGCAGGTTAGCCGATGATTTCGACGCTACCGCCAGCGGCTTCAATCTTGGCGATCGCACTTTTAGTCGCAGCCCCAGCCTTGACGTTGAGCGCTACGGTGAGTTCACCATCCCCAAGAATTTTGAGGGGTCCCTTCTGCGCGGTCAAAATGCCCGCTTCAAGAAGTGACTCAAGGGTAACTTCTGATTTAGGAGGCAAAGTCCCTAATTTAGAAACATTCAGCACGGTGAACACCTTGTGGTTAACCAGCGTAAAATGCTTCAGTTTTGGAACTCGGCGATAAAGAGGATTTTGGCCCCCTTCAAAACCAGGGCGAGTCGGGCGACCGGAACGAGACTTTTGACCCCGCATCCCGAAACCGCAACTTGCGCCTTGACCTGCCGCAATACCGCGACCGACGCGGCGAGGGCGATGTTGCGAACCCTCTTTAGGTTGTACGTCTTCTAATCTCATGATAGTTGGATCTCAATAATTGCATCCCAGCAAAGACATTGGAGTTAAACACAGATAAAGTGCCAGTGACCGTTAATAACGTGACTGGCACCCCAAATGTGGTTGAGCTAAGCGCTAACTGTAAATCTGTTCAAGGGTTAAACCACGTTCCTCTGCAACCTCTGCGAATGTTCGCAGCAGATCCAGGGCATTGACGGCAGCTCTAGCGTTGTTGAGGGGATTATCAGATCCCAACTGCTTCGCCAAAACATTCTTAACCCCAGCCATCTCGAGCACAATTCGGACTGCACCCCCTGCAATTACCCCAGTACCAGGGGCAGCAGGGCGAAGCATGACTTTGGCCGCACCGCCCCTTCCTTCAATGGGATGGGGAATGGAGTTAGCCTTGGTTAAAGGCACATCGACAAGCTGCTTTTTGCCATCGGCAACGCCTTTCTTGACCGCGCCAATGACGTCGCTGGCTTTACCAACGCCGACACCCACTTGACCGCGCTCATTCCCGACAATGACGATCGCCCGAAAACTGAGCTTTTTACCACCCTTGACGACCTTAGAGACTCGACGAATTTGAACAACCCGCTCTTGCCAGGTGCTCTCTTTCTCGCGAGCTTTATTATTTTTGCGACTCGTTGCCATAGTTTGTTATACCCAGTTTTAAAACTCTAGCCCAGCAGCCCGAGCCGCATCTGCCAGCGCTTTGACGCGCCCATGATACAGATTGCCGCCACGGTCAAATACAACGCTCTCAATGCCTTTTTTAAGGGCACGTTGTGCGATCAGCTTACCGACTTCTTCCGATGCAGTGCAGGTTGAGCCAGACTCAACCTTGCCCTTTACTTCTGGCTCAACCGTAGAGGCTGCTGCCAAAGTTTGCTGACCGATATCATCAATGAGCTGAGCATAGATGTGTTGGTTAGAGCGGAATACTGCTAACCTTGGGCGCGCTGCGGTACCGCTGATTTTGCGACGAACGCGAGTATGACGCGCTTTGAGCGCTTCTTTACGAGTGGTTTTCATTTATTTCTTACCTGCCTTACCCACTTTACGGCGGACAAACTCGCCGGAGTATCGAATTCCTTTGCCCTTGTAAGGCTCCGGTGGACGCACGGCACGGATACTGGCGGCGATGTTACCGACAATTTCTTTGTCAATGCCGCTCACCAATACGTTGGTGTTATTTTCAACTGCAATCAGAATCCCTTCGGGGGGTTCAATGGTCACAGGGTGGCTATAGCCAACGCTTAGGATCAGATTTCTACCTTGAACTTGAGCACGGTAGCCCACGCCTTGAATTTCGAGGCGTTTTTGGAAGCCTTGGGAGACTCCCTCCACCATGTTGGCAACCAAACTTCGGGAGAGTCCGTGGCGCTGACGGGCAACGCGGGACTCATTAATGCGGTTCACATGGAGCGTACCGCTATCTTGCTGCGCAACGACTTCGGGAACCAAAGTCCGTGAAAGTTCACCCTTAGGGCCTTTCACACTAACGTGCTGGCCTTCGATGGTGACTGTCACCTTATCGGGAATGGGAATGGGGCGTTTACCAATACGAGACATCTCAATACTCCATGTCAATTCTGTTCGGGGGGATGGCTACCATATGTAGCAGAGGACTTCGCCGCCCAAGCCGGTTCGACGCGCTTCGCGGTCGGTCATGATGCCGCTTGAGGTTGAGATGATGGCAACGCCAATACCGCCCAATACCCGAGGGAGATCCTTACGGTTTGAATAGACGCGTAGCCCAGGCTTGCTCACCCGTTTAAGGGTGTTGATGATGGGCTGGCGGTTTCTACCGCGATACTTAAGGGTAATGACGAGGTTTCGCTTAACCCCTTCACCGTCTTCTTCAAAATCTGTGATGTACCCTTCGGCCTTCAGTACCGTCGCAACATTGCGCGTTACCTTGGTGTAGGGCACTTCTGTTGTTTGATGCCGAGCAAGATTCGCGTTGCGAATCCGAGTCAGCATATCGCCTATTGTGTCATTTGCCGCCATAGTTACTCCTTATTGAACCGCCCCATACGCAAGACGACGTCCCTATCTTCTTAACTCTCACGGAATGGCATTCCTAGCGCCTTGAGTAAGGCGCGCCCTTCCTCGTCCGTTTTGGCTGTGGTGATGATGGAAACGTCCATCCCTCTCACTTGATCTACGCTGTCATAGCTTACTTCGGGGAAAATAAGCTGCTCTCGTAACCCGAGGGTATAGTTTCCGCGACCATCAAAGCTTTTTGGGCTTACGCCTCGAAAGTCTCTAATTCGTGGCAAGGACAAGTTTATAAGCCGGTCTAGGAATGAATACATACGATCGCGGCGCAATGTAACCATTATCCCGACAGGCATGCCTTTGCGAATTTTGAACCCGGCGATCGCCTTCTTTGCACGAGTCACGACGGGCCGTTGCCCCGCAATAATCGCAACTTCGTTGAGAGAGGCTTCGAGGGCCTTCGCATTTTGAGCCGTTTCCCCTAACCCTCGGTTAATCGTCACCTTCAAAATTTTGGGAACTTCGTGGATGTTTTGGTAACTAAACTGTTCGCGCAGTTTTGGCACTGCGGTGTCTAGGTAAAGCTGTTGAAAACGATTAGGCATGATGAATTCCTTAAGTTCCCTGGTCTTTGTCAGGGGTGAAATGGTGAGCGAGGGTTAGTGGGCTGAATCGATGAGACTTAAGTGGATTAACTTTAATCGATGATCTCGCCTGTTTTCTTAAGCATTCGTACCTTACGACCGTCATCGGTGAAGGTGAAGCAAACGCGGCTCGCCACATTTTGCTTGGTTGAGTACAGCATTACGTTAGAGCTGTGAATCGGGAACTCATAGGTTTGCACCTGGCCCGATTCACCCTCTTGTTGAGGCTTAACGTGCTTGGTCTTAATGTTGACCCCTTTAACCACCACTTGGCTTTTCTTAGGGAGGACTCTAATGACCTCTCCCACTTTGGCCTTATCTTTACCAGTAATCACCTGAACGGTGTCTCCGGTTTTGACGTGGAGTTTATAACGGGTCGGAGTTGGTTGTGATTTTGTCATTACAGAACCTCCGGTGCCAGAGAGACAATTTTAGTGAAGCTTTTATCCCGAAGTTCACGGGCCACAGGGCCAAACACACGGGTGCCTCTGGGATTGCCGTCGGCGTTGATGAGAACGGCGGCATTGTCGTCAAACCGGATGGTCATGCCGCTGTCGCGACGAATGGCCTTACGGGTACGAACGATGACGGCTCTCACCACATCAGACTTTTTGACGGGCATGTTGGGGGTCGCATCTTTGACGGCAGCAATGATGACATCGCCCACACCGCCATACTTACGATTCCCGCCGCCGAGGACGCGAATACAAAGGAGCTTTTTAGCGCCGCTATTGTCAGCGACATTGAGATAGGTTTCTTGTTGAATCATGTCCGTAACACCTATGCCTTAGCGGCAGTTGTAAGAATTTCGGCAATGATCCAACGCTTGGTGCGGCTGAGAGGCCGTGTTTCAAGAATTCGGACGCGATCGCCTGTATGAGAGGCATTTTCTTCGTCATGGGCCTTATATCGCCGTGTTTTGACGATGATCTTGCCGTATTTGGGATGGGGCGCTCTGTTTTCGACGGCGACCACGACGGTTTTATCCATCTTGTCGCTGACGACGATACCCACTCGTTCTTTAACCGCCATTGGCGAATACTCCTAATGCTGTGAACGCGAGATTTAAGGGACTAGCTTGAAACTCTAAACGAAAAGCTATCAACGGGATCGAGACTAAGCAGTCGCTTTAGCTTCTAGCTCGCGCTCGCGCTGAAGGGTTTTGAGCTGTGCGAGCTTGTGGCGCGCATGCTTGTATTTGTGGGACGCAACAGTTTGACGGGTTGCGGCCTGAAAACGTAAATCAAAGAGCTGGCGCTTGAGCGTCTGAATTTCGGTTTCCACCTCATCAGCACTCAAGGGACGCAGCTCACTCATCTTGGAGAGTGACATTTGCGGTCGATTCCTCTGGTGTACGCACAATAAACTTGGTCTTGATGGGCAGCTTGAACGCAGCAAGGCGCATGGCTTCCCGCGCAATTTCTTCGGTAACGCCTGTAATTTCATACATAATGCGTCCTGGCTTCACCACGGCCACCCAAAACTCAGGTGCCCCTTTACCAGAACCCATCCGGGTTTCGGCAGGACGCTGAGTGACGGGTTTATCGGGGAAAATCCGAATCCAGATTTTGCCACCCCGTTTGATATAGCGAGTCATCGCACGACGACCAGCTTCAATTTGACGTGCGGTAATCCAGGATGGCTCTTGCGCTTGCAGGCCAAACTCTCCTAAGTTCAGCGTGTTGCCGCGTGAGGCTTTGCCTTTCATGCGACCGCGCTGCTGCTTGCGAAATTTCGTTCTTCTGGGACTTAACATGATCCGAAACTATATCCGAAACTATGGGTGTGAATGGGTACTGAGTCGAGGGAGCCAGACCGCAGGGGAGGGCCGTTATTCAGAGCGATCTTCAAACTGCTGACGGCGTTTTTGCTGCTGACGGCGGCGGGGCTGTGCCTCGCGGGCCGCAGGGGCTTGCTCGACGGCTCCAGGGATGATTTCACCCTTAAAGACCCAAACCTTAACCCCTAAAATGCCGTAGACCGTGCTAGCAGTTTTGTAGGCATAGTCAATGTCGGCTCTGAGGGTATGCAGGGGTACGCGACCTTCACGAGTCCATTCGCTTCGGGCAATTTCAGCGCCGTTTAAGCGTCCTGCAACCTGAATTTTGATCCCTTCAATGCCAGCTCTTTGAGCGCGCTGAATGGTTTGGCGCACGACGCGACGGAAGGAAACCCGCCGCTCGAGCTGCTGGGCAATATACTCACCAATGAGGGCTGCTTCGGCGTCAACCTTCGCCACTTCGACGACGTTGATGCGGATGGGGCGATCGCCACCCAAATCTTTCTGAATCCCTAAGCGCAGGGTTTCAATGCCGCTACCGCCTCGACCCACCACTACGCCAGGACGAGCCGTGCGAAGTTCGAGGTCAATTTGATCGGCCTTACGTTCGATTCTGATCCCAGCAATGCCAGCATTGCTGAGGTTCCTGACGACGTAACGACGAATTTTAAAGTCTTCTTTGAGAAGCTCTGGATATCGGTCAGAGTCTGCGTACCACCGAGAGCGATGCTCTTGGGTAATACCCAGACGAAAACCGGTTGGATGAATTTTCTGTCCCACAAGTGCGTCCTCTACAGATAAAAAGCCGTTTGCCAAACTTCAGTCAATTTATGCATCAGTCAATCTATGCGTCAGCCGTACTAGGGCCAACACCAATCGTGATATGACAAGTTGGCTTCCGAATCTGGAACGCACGGCCCTGGGCACGAGGCCGGAACCGACGCAAGCTAGGGCCTGCATCCGCATAAGCCAAGCTTACGACCATGTCAGTCTTGTCAAATCCCTTATTGTGCTCAGCGTTTGCAACCGCAGAACGCAGAACTTTCAAAATTGGGTCACAGGAGCGGTAGGGCATAAACTCAAGCAATATCAATGCATCGCGGTAACTGCGACCTCTGATTTGGTCGAGCACCCGACGCACCTTGCGCGGAGACATGCGGACAAATTTTGCAGTGGCGAAAGCGCCTTCTAATTCTCGTAATTTTTGCGACATCGCTTTTATGCCCTACATCCGTGCCTTTTTATCGCCCTTCGCATGACTTCTAAAAGTCCGCGTTGGCGCAAATTCACCCAATTTGTGACCCACCATTTGCTCGGTCACGTAGACCGGAACATGCTGACGACCGTTGTGGACGGCGATCGTATGACCGATCATGTCAGGAATAATGGTGGATGCGCGAGACCAGGTTTTAATAACCTGCTTTTCATTTTTTGCGTTGAGGACTTCAACCTTACGCATGAGGTGGTCGGCCACAAACGGACCTTTCTTAAGAGAGCGACCCATAGTTCGTTAACTGAAACAACACGATGAGAGAGAAACAATCTAGGGCTGGGATAACCCCAACCCACAAATCCGTTAGGAGGAACGACCACCACGACCGCGCTTGGAAGAACTACGACGGCGACGCACAATCAGAGCGCTGCTTTGCTTCTTCTTCTTACGAGTCTTGTAACCCAGCGTTGGTTTACCCCAAGGCGTAACAGGGCCACTGCGACCAATCGGCGCACGACCCTCACCACCACCATGGGGGTGATCCACGGGGTTCATGACAGAACCACGAACTTTAGGACGCTTCGCCTTCCAGCGATTCCGACCGGCTTTACCAATGCTGATGTTGTTGGACTCAACGTTGCCCACTTGACCCAGGGTTGCGTAGCATTCCTTACGGAACAATCGCACTTCCCCAGAAGGAAGCTTGAGCGTGACCATTTTGCCTTCTTTTGCCACGACCTGCGCCATTGCGCCAGCAGCCCGCACAATTTGACCGCCCTTACCCGGGGTCAGCTCAACGTTGTGCACCTCAGTCCCCAAGGGAATCTTCTCGAGGGGCAATGCATTGCCGACTTCAATAGCAGAGTCAGGGCCTGACATAATGACAGTTCCGACTTGCAGATGACGAGGGTGCAAGATATAGCGTTTTTCGCCGTCTTGATAATGTACGAGGGAAATCCGAGCATTGCGGTTGGGGTCGTATTCGACGGAAACCACTTTGCCAGGAATGCCGTGCTTCTCACGGTAAAAGTCAATTAAACGATAGAGACGCTTGTGGCCGCCACCCCGACGGCGGCTGGTAATAACACCTCGGTTATTGCGTCCTTTGTGACGATGACTGGAAAATACCAGAGATTTCTCTGGTGTATCCGTGGTGATCTCGGCAAAGTCAGAAACGGTTCTCTGCCGTGAACCTGGAGTAAGGGGTCGATAGTGACGAATGCCCATTGCTAAAACACTCTAGCCTTTAATACTGCTGCTTTCTTTAACTAAAACGAGGAGACTATACATCAGGGAATAGTGTGATGGTGTCGCCAGGGGCAAGGGTCACAACCGCTCTCTTATATTGGGAGCGATACCCTGCATGTTTGCCAACGCGGCGTTTTTTGCGCGGTGGGTTTTGGGTGCTAATGCCCGTCACCTTCACGCTGAAGAGTTCTTCGATCGCCGCCCGAATTTGGGGTTTATCGGCTCGGGGATCCACTTCAAAGGTGTACTGGTTATTTTCCAGCAGCATGGTTGCTTTTTCTGTAACCAGAGGCCGACGAATAATATCCGCAAGCGCGGAAGGAATAAGCTTACTCACCGAAGACCTCCTGAATTTTGGTGATCGCAGATTCGGTCACAATCACGCGATCCGCCGCGAGAATATCGAAAATATTGAGATTGTTCGCCAAAATCAGCTTCACTGTGGCGATATTGCGCGCCGAGCGATAAACCGTTTCATCTTTCTGGCCCACAATCAACAGAACTTTGGCTTGAGGAGCAATCCCCCAGCGACCCATTGCTGCGACAAATTCCTTTGTCTTAGGCTGGGGCAAATGTGCCGCAAAATCAGCCACTACAACAAAATCTTCAGCACGGCTGATCAGCGCAGTGGTCAACGCCAAGCGACGCTCTTTTTTATTCATTTTGATGGAGTAATCTCTTGGCTTAGGCCCAAAAGACACCCCGCCACCCCGCCATAACGGAGAACGAATCGACCCTGCACGGGCGCGACCTGTTCCCTTTTGACGCCAGGGCTTACGGCCCCCACCCCTAACTTCAGCCCGAGTCTTGGTCGAGGCTGTACCTTGACGGACATTCGCCAACTGACGAATCAGGGCGCGGTGAACGATATGAGGGGCATTTTCTTCGTTGGCGGTCTTCAGATCAAAAGAGGCTTGACCTGATTCTGCTCCTTGCCAGTCGTGAACTACACAGTTAACCATTCTCGTCTCTCTGCAAACTTGATAACGCGATCAGCACCCGTGGGCGCAATGAATTTAAGTGAGGCCAACAATGGTTGCCGGACGGATATTCAGCAGTGCACCGGATTTACCAGGAAGGGCACCTTTAATGAGCAGAAGGTTTCGTTCTACATCCACCTTCACCACTTCCAATTTCCGAATCGTTACCTGCTTGCCGCCTAAACGACCCGCCATCCGCTTACCTGGGAATACACGACCAGGGGTTGTGCCTGCTCCCGTGGAACCTGGCAGTCTGTGATTCTTAGAGCCGTGAGCCATGGGTCCACGCGCAAAGTTGTGGCGCTTTTGATAACCCGCAAAACCGCGACCTGTAGTGTCGCCCGTTACGTCAATCACCTGACCCACTTCAAATTGCTCAACGGAAAGCACTTGACCCAGCGCATAGCTGCTGACGTCACTGAGGCGATACTCTTTGAGATGCCTCAAAGGCGCGGCGTCAGACTTTTTCAAGTGACCCAGCTCAGGTTGACTGAGGGCCTTTTCCTTTGTTTCGCCATACCCTAACTGAATGGCATTGTAGCCATCGGTTTGGGTGGTCTTAATTTGGGTCACAGGGCAAGGGCCAGCCTTAACCACGGTGACGGGGATTGAGCGTCCCTTCTCATCAAAAATCTGGGTCATGCCCAGTTTTGTTCCTAAAATGCCAACAGACACAATTAACGTTCTCCCTTCACGACGGTATCGGGAGAGCCGATGAGCTTATTGTCCCTAAACTCGATTTCGACTCACCTCAGAGAGTTGCACAGTCAGACGAGAGCATCATTTCCCTGAAATCCTAGAATTTAAAGAGAAAAGACAGAAGATGATCGTCTTCTTATTAGGATAATCACTGTATAAAGCCGAAAAAGCTTAATTCAGGCGCTGAACCTTACCTAATGTGTGCCAGGACTTGAACAAAATTTTATTCAGTATCCTATTTTGGCAGCAATTAAATATCATAAATTAAATCTGTAATTCTGTCTATAGGGGATCTCACTTCTTTTGAAACCCTGCCTGTGGGCCTAGGTTTAGTGCAAAACTGGAGTTGATCAACTTAAACCCCTAGCGATTGAAATTGCGCTTACACCGATAAACCATGACTGATATCACGACCAATGTTCTTCTCTTAGCTGCCGTTGCCATTTTAGGTTGGGGTCTGGTTCGCGCTCGGTCTCTGGGAAAACTGGGCATTTTGGCGTGGTCACAATCTGTCTCTTTGATGGCACCTTGGCTAATTTTGTTTGGACTCATGAGTGCAGGGGTTGTCGTGAATTTAGCCAGCATTTTGCTGTTGCTGGTGGTTGCCGTGGTGGTCTATATTTTTTTAGGGCGATCGCTGCGGAAACTCGCCCTGCAAAACCCGCCAGCAAAGCCCCTCACCCCCGATCCACAGAAAGACCCCCTCGCGTTCACCCCAGAACCGAAGGGTGATGGGCCAAGCGCGCCTATGGTGGAGTCCCCAGAACTATCCCCCATTCCAGGCGATGACCTTCAGATCCTTAAAGGCATCTTTGGCATCGACACCTTTTTTGCCACAGAAACCATCCCCTACCAAGACGGGGTCATTTTTAAGGGGAACCTCCGAGGCGAGTCAGAAGTGGTGTGGACCCAACTGACCCAGAAATTGGAAAAAATGCTGGGCGATCGCTATCGTCTGTTTCTAGTGCAAAACCCTAAAGAGCGGCCTGT
>JANLSD010000414.1:0-13036 GCA_031362245.1 Acaryochloridaceae cyanobacterium OTE_25_metabat_464
CGGTAAATCTACGCTCTTGCGCTGTATGAATCTTCTGGAAAAACCCACCAAAGGACGACTCTATTTTGGAGACCAAGACTTAAGCGATCCGAAGGTCAATATCTCAAAAATTCGGCAGAAGGTGGGGATGGTGTTTCAGCACTTCCATCTGTTTCCCCACATGACGGTTTTAGAGAATGTCACCTATGCGCCCATCAAGGTCAGTAAAGTGAAACTCTCCGAGGCCAAGGAAGCTGGCATGGCTTTACTAGTAAAAGTAGGGCTAGCCGAGAAGGCAAGTGTTTATCCTTCCAAACTCTCTGGGGGACAAAAACAACGTGTGGCGATCGCCCGTGCCCTAGCCATGAATCCTGAGGTCATTCTGTTCGATGAACCTACCTCTGCCCTCGATCCTGAGATGGTGCAGGAAGTCTTGGAGGTGATGAAAGACCTGGCAAAAACAGGAATGACTATGGCGATCGTCACCCATGAGATGGGGTTTGCGCGGGATGTTTCAGATCGAGTGTGGTTTTTGAATCAGGGCATTTTAGAGGAGGATAGCCCGCCAGCGGAATTTTTTAGTGCGCCAAAGTGCGATCGCGCCCAGCAATTTCTAGAACGAATGCTCAAGTAGAACATAAAAAAATGGATGGAAGTTTATTCTTCCATCCACAAAAGAGTGAATTGAGGATGAGCAGATTTAACTAGAACGAGAACGTGACTCGAAGAACCCCTTCAATAATTGCAGGTGTGCTGCTGCTGTTATTGGGATTCAGGATCGCCAACACAAGGGGAGTAATGGAGATATTGTCATTAATTGGAAAACGATAAAACGCTTCAAAGTTAGTCTGGGTTTTATCGTTGATGCCTACGGCGGAGGGTAGATCGTTGATGAAGGGCTGCCCTCCGGCAACCGCTAACAAAGAGCCTGGAATAAAGATATCCTTAACACCAGCCCCCACCATCCAGGTTTGAGCTAAAAATTTACCAGCGCTCACACCGCTGAAATCATAGGGAAGTGGGGTAGCCCCACCATAGGCATTTACACCAGAGATACCATAGCGAGCAAATAAGCCAAAGCGACCTAAGCTCAGTTCAGCATTGAGACCACCCGCATTTTGGGAAATATTAGATGTTGCAGAATTAGTGTACTGCAACCGCACTGCAAAATTATTTGCACCATCTTTCCCAAATTTTTTGGCATATTCTAGCTCTGCGGTGCCCTGGTAAGGGTCGCCAAATAGACCGCCGCCGAAGGTATTGGCAACCGAGTTGAAGGGGCTAGACGCAATATAAACAGCCTTAAATGCAAGTGGGCCTCCACCAATTTGCCAATTAATGCCAGCACCAGCACCCCCAAAGAAATTGACCTGGTAAGGGTTAATCAGCGGGTTATTGATAAAAAACCAAGAGCTAAAGCCGTTGGTGGGTCCCGTATAGCTATTGAGATCAATAATATCTGTTGCGTAGAATAAGGGGCCAACCGTAACCGCTAGATTTTTCGTTGGTTTGAAGGTATAAGCCAGTCGGTACAGCCCCGCACTATTTGGGTAGCCTGTCCAGTAGTATTGACCTGGCACAAAAAGCGATTGAGCGCTAGATGTTTGGTTCGTTGGAGTACCGCCAATGTTTGCAGCAGTAAACAAATCTTGTCCAGCATTCCCGAAGAACAAAGTGGTCTGGAGTAAGTCGGTTCCTTGAAAGCTAGTATTAAAGTTAAGCTGAACCGATGCGATCGCAGTTGCCCTAGTATCCTGCAAGCTAGCGAGACCCGTTTGCGGATCGAAGTAGGTCTTGCTGCCAATGGTGTCACCGTAGGCAGCCGAAAACACTGCTATCCCACTTAACTTTGTAGTGGTTGAAAACTGCTGTGCTTCGAGGGTTTTAGTGCGGGCTTCAAGGCCATCCACTCGTCCCTTTAGCGTTGCAAGTTCGGTTTTGAATTCTTCTTGCAGTGCCTTGACCGTCGCCAAATCTTCTTTAGTGGCAAAGCGATCGCTAATCTGATCCAAGCAAGCATTCAACGCCGCAGCTAACTCATACCGAGTTGCCGCACGATTTCCCTTAAACGTACCGTCGGGATACCCCGCAATACATCCGTAGCGTTCAACCAAGGACTGTAAAGCCTGAAACGCCCAATCGGTGGGCTGCACATCCGAAAGTTGAGAAACCGACGTTACCTGACCAACGGATTTTTGTTGATCTTTAATCTCTTTGATAACTTCCGTCGCATCCGCAAGTTTTCCTGAGGTCTTTGCTTGAACGGGTATCGGCTCGGTAGCCTGAATTGATTGTGATGGTTCTTGAACCTGAGTTAATTCAGGTGTTAACTCAGCGGCCTTTACCGACGTAGAAGTTACTGCTCCAGACAAAACAGCGAGTGGCAGTAACCACCCGTAAAACATACTTCTCATTGTTAAGTTCCTCACACGTACACACACTGTAAAATGTCCTCACCCAGAGGGTTTAGACGAGTTTAAGTAGCAAATCACGAAAGTGATACTACAGCGATCGCTAAATCTTCCGACACATCATTTAAAACACTGATGTCCATTGTTGGGTGACAACGCAAAAATGAAGTCTTGGTCAAAATCAAAGAAATTCTGTATAAATCCTATAAAACCCAAAGCAATTTTGCTTTGTCTGAGGGTAAAACCAGATTATCTCTGAATAACTTTCGCTAAAGAAAAATTACTCTGCCAAGAATAGGCATCACTGTATTGAGCAATACAAAACCAAGGTCTCCACCTATCGCTGTTGGTATTTCCTGACGTAATCAGTCATATTGCGTTCACTAAGGCTGGAATGTTAGAAGATCCTTCCTGTGACTCAGCAATACTTTGCGCTGGGATTAGCGCTTCCAAAAAAGGGGCTGGACAGCCCCACGGTGTGTGTACAGAACCATCACGGAGATGGCTCTGAATGAAGATCTTAAAAACTCTAGATTAGAGGCGGCTGAAAAAAGCATAAGATATTGACCCAGCAGTGCATTGTAAAGCATTGCGGTGCAAGGAGCATTTATTCAATGAATCATCGTACTTATGACGTTGTGCTCTATGGCGCTACTGGATTTGTGGGCCAACAGACGGCACAATATTTTGCCCACCATGCCAATGCTGAGCAGGTGCGTTGGGCGATCGCCGGACGCAATCGTCAAAAGCTCGAATCCCTCAGAGCCAGCCTTGGCACTGAAGTCGATATTCTGGTCGCCGATAGTCAAGACCAACAGGCGATCGACGGGATAGTAGCCCAAACCCGCGTGATGCTCAGCACCGCTGGCCCTTTCGCTCTCTATGGCAATGCGATCGTTGATGCTTGCGTTCGGTTTAAGACCCATTATGTGGATATTACCGGAGAGACCCCTTGGGTGAGGGAACTGTGCGATCGCCATCATGCCCAAGCCTCCTCAGACGGAACCCGCATCATTCCCTGCTGTGGCTTTGATTCCGTACCCTCGGATTTGGGGACTTATCTGGTTGTTCGCTATATGCAGCAAGAACTGGGTGTGGCTTGCCAAAGTGTGAAAGGCTATTTTCAGATGGTAGGCGGCTTTAATGGCGGCACCTTGGCCTCTGGGCTAAATCTCTATGATTCCGGTCAAGCAGCTCAATTGGGCAATCCCTTTCTCCTCAATCCCCCAGGTGAATATTCATCGGCAGAGATAGCGTGCAATCGAGATCCACGACAGTCAGAATATGATGCCGATATCGGAACCTGGGTGGCTCCATTTTTTATGAGTCCTGTCAATACGCGGATTGTGCGCCGCAGTGGTGGGTTATTTGAGCAGTGGCAGCAACCTTACGGGACGGGCTTTACTTACCAAGAATATCTGAAATTTAATCCGCCCCTTGCATGGCTAAAGGCTACAGGCGTTAGCGTTGGCATGGCTTTGACGGGAGGCATCATGGCGCTTTCGCCGCTGCGTCGGTTACTGCAACCTCTGTTTCCTCAACCTGGGAGTGGCCCATCGGAGCAAACCATGAATAAGGGTTGGTTTCGGTGCGAACTGCTGGGAATGACCCAGGATGGACGCAAAGTAAAGGGACTGATTTACGACAAAGGAGATCCAGGAAACCGAGCTACCGTTAAATTTCTCTGCGAGTCGGCGTTAGGTTTGGTTTTGAACGCGGATCAATTGCCTGGGGGAGCGCAACGCGGCGGCGTTTTGACTTCAGCAACGGGGCTTGGCGACGTTCTTGTCCAACGTCTCCGTCAGACAGGGATGACCCTTGAGGTTTTGATGGACAACGCTTAGCCGTTATTAACCCTTTACTTTGTCTCTTGTAACGCGCCCCAAACTTCAGCAAGCCGCTGATCGCGACCACAGGCAAAGCGATAAAAGCGATACTTGAGCGCATTGGTCTCGTAGTAGTTCTGGTGATAGTCTTCCGCTGGGTAAAATTCGCTCGCCGAGACAATTTGGGTCGCAATGGGCTGGATGCCAGATTTTTCTAGCCCTTGCTTAGACTCCTCCGCCAGTTTGCGCTGGGGTTCATCAGAGAAAAAGATACTGGAGCGATACTGGGTGCCGCGATCGCAGAACTGTCCCCCCGCATCTAGCGGATCCACATTGTGCCAAAACACATCCAACAGCTTTTCGTAGCTAACTTGGGCTGGGTCATAGACCACCTGTACCGACTCCGCATGGCCCGTTTTGCCAGAAGAAACCTGACGATAGCTAGGATTTGCCGTTTGACCGCCCGTATAGCCAGAAGTAGTAGACACCACGCCAGGTAATGTATCAAAGGGTTTCTCCATGCACCAAAAACACCCGCCCGCAAAGGTCGCCTTTGCCAACGTTTGTCCATAGGCCCCAGACGGCATCCCCCCTAAGAGGCTAAAACACAGCAACAGCGAAGCAATCCAGCGTTTAAGACCCATAACATTAAGCACAGTTCAGCGTTTCCCGAGTTTTGCGTCCCGTCACAGGATTGGTACCATCAGCCACCTTACAAAAGGCAATCTGCACCGTATCCGTCAAATCTACATCCGTAAAATCTGCGCCAGTGATAACTGCACCCTGAAATTGAGCGCTGTAGACAAACGCACCTTCTAAGATGGCATTGGTTAAATTGGCATGTACCAATCGAGCAGAATCTAGCGTAGCGATACTCAGATTCACGCCTTCTAGATTCGTGTCTTCGAGATTTGCCCCAAAAAAGCTAACCCCACTGAGGTTAGAACCCTTAAAGGTTGAATTTTTGAGGTTCGCCTTAGTAAAGCTAGCGTCAGTTAAGTCCTGCCCAGAAAAATCAGCATTAAGCAAAATCTCTTTGGTGTGGTCATTAGCCCACGCAGGGCTTATCCAGCACATCCAGAGCATCAAACATAACCCAACCACAAGCAGCCCATCAACCCAGCGACCCAACCCAGCACGACGTAGCATAGAGGTTTACCTGACCTAACATTTCTGGAAGGGCGCAAAGCCTTGCGCCCCTACATCACAATTTACATTAAACCAACCAACCAACCCTTCTGGAGGGGGACTGGGGGACGCAGCCGTCCCTCAGCGGGGGGCTTGGGGGATGTCACCCCCAATATTACGAACCCGCCAAGCTCGCAATCAACCCTAACCCCTTGGCGACAACCCCCTCCAACCCACTACGCTTGACCCAACCTTAAACCCCAGCCGCCTCCCCATCCAAATCCTTCAAAATCTGAGCCGTCAGCCCACAAAGCTCATCATGCCCCTGCCCCGTACTCGCCAAAAAACCACCCCACTGCGCCACATCCGCCTGGTTATAGACAATCGGCGACAAATCAAAATGTGTAAATCGCCCCCCCGCCTCCGTCAAAATCAACTCCGGCGCAGCCAAATCCCAATCTTTCGGCGCAGACTTTGTTGTCAGCGATAGATAAAAATCCGCCCGCCCCTCCAAAATCGTCGCAATCTTACAGCCAACACTTCCCACAAACGTCTGCTGCGTCTGCGGCAACCGCTTCAACAACGCATCAAATCGATCATCCCGATGACTTCGGCTAATGACCAACCGCATATCCTCAAAAGACTCGCACTCCTGCACCTCAATCGGACGGGCCACCCCATCGCGCCCCTCCGCAAACGCGCCACCCCCCAACGTCGCGTAGTAAAGAATCTCCTGCTCCGGCCACACCACCACCGACAAAATCGGACGGCCCGCCTCCGTCAGGGCCAGATGAATTGCATACTCACCCGTCTTCTGAATAAAATCCCGAGTCCCATCTAAAGGGTCAATAATCCAAACATAGCGTTGCGGATAAGGCGTCACCCCAGGGGCAAATGTCTCCTCACTGAGATAGCCAAATTCCTCATGGCCCAACTCACCCTGGAGACGATCCAAAATATAAGTATTCGCCGCCAAATCCGCCGCCGTCACCGGATCACTACTCGCCTTCTGAATCTCTAGATCAAACTCGCCCCGATAATAGCGACGCAGTACATCTGCCGCCCCCCATCCTACCGAACGAGTCAAGGTCAATAACGCATCCAGCATGTGGCAAACCCCCAGAATTTAGACGTGAACCCATCAATAGAACGAAGAGGGCGCAAAGCCTTGCGCCCCTACACAGAAATCACCTTAGAGGGTTAACGATTGAGGATTGGTTTCAATCAGCTTCGCTAAATCCTGTAAAAACGCAGCCGCATCCGCGCCATAAATGATGCGGTGATCGCAGGTGATATTCACCTGCATCTGCTGCTTTACACCCAGCATGCCATCCTTCGTCGCCACCACCTGAGGCCGCGACGCCCCGATCGCCAGAATCGATCCTTGACCGGGTGGTAAAATCGCATCAAAACGATCTACACCAAACATCCCCAAGTTAGATAGCGTAAAGGTACCCGTCGTGTACTCATCGGGCTGAAGTTGTTTAGAACGCGATCGCTCTACCAAATCTTTCCAGGTGCGAGACATAGAATACAAATCCGTCTGATCTGCACCGCGTAACACAGGGGTAATCAGACCCCCATCGGGCATAGCCACGGCGATCGCTACATTAATCTGACTGCGATACTGAATCCCCTGCTCTGCAAAACAAGCATTCAATAACGGATGCCGCTTCAGCGTCACCGCCACCGCCTTTGCCAGCAGCGCCGTCATTGTCACACCCTTACTCTTCACCTGCTTGTAGAGCGCATCCAAGGCATCTGTCGTAATGGTGTAGCCGACGTGGTACGTTGGCACCTGTAAACTCGCCATCATATTGCGATTTACAGCATTCTGAAGCGTATTAAACGGTGCAATTTCACCAGCTAATGCCGCCGCTGGAATGACTGGCGCAGAGGGCGCGGGAGCCGCCACCGCAACTGCAACGGGCGCTGTACTGGGCGCTGCAAACCCTTGAGCAATCGGTGGCGTGGGTATTTTTCCAGCAGCCACTTCAACATCTGCTGCCACAATTCTGCCAAATGGGCCGCTGCCTTTGAGGGTATTCAGCTCTACCTTGAGCTGCTTCGCGAGCTTCCGTGCCCGTGGAGATGCAACCATCCGACCCGTAGAAACAACGGGTGCTTCAACGGCTGAACTGCCGTTGAAAACAGGTGCAGCCGCAACAGGTTCCGGCGAAGGGGCAGGGGGCGCAACAGGGGCTGCACTCGCTGCACTGGGTGTCGCAGAACCCTTTAGCTTTTCTTGAGCCTGGGCAATTTCAGCTTCGGTTTCCGCAATAAACCCTAGGGTGGAACCCACGGGGGAGGATTCTCCGGCAGGGACGGCGATCACCGCTAGATAGCCCTCATAGAAAGACTCCACATCCATATCCGCCTTGTCGGACTCCACCACCAAGACAGTGTCACCTTTCTCGACCTTATCCCCTGGCGCTTTAGACCAAGAAACAATTTTTCCTTCAGTCATTGTTGAACTGAGAGCAGGCATGAAAACTTCACGAATCATGGGGCGGCGTTCCGAATCAGGGGTTTATGGATAAAAGTCAGAAATTAAGCGGACAAACCGCTAAAGCAGCGTAAGGCTAAAGCAATTTTAGCGCAGGACGGATCGTCAAATCCCCTACACCTCGCCTCTAATATCTTCAACCACACCATCGCGGATGACAACTTCAACCTGCATTTTGCGAATCAGGTGATCGCCTTTTTTGAGATGGAAGAAGTTATCGATTTGACCCTGTTCAACTTCTTGTTCCATTTCCACCATCTGTACCTGATTGAGCTGCTGCAAAATCTGGTTCTTTTGTTCTAGAAGCTCACTCTTGCGGGCATTAGCCTGCGCTTGAAGGTCCTGCATTTGGGCATTCAAAACATCCGAAGGCTGACCAATCATTTGACGCTGAAGTTCAGACATCATCTGCTGAACCTGAAGCTCTAGCTGCTGAAGCTGACCATCAAACTGATTGATTTGGGCTTGGAGCTGCTGCTGGGCCTCTTCTTTCCATAGGGGAGTGACGATTGCCTTCACAGGGATGGCACGACGGACTAATAGTTGATCGCTCAAAATATCCATGATCGAAGGGTGTAGGGTCTATAAAAACTGTGGCAATGTCGGAATTAGCCCATGATGATTTTTAAATCATGGGGCAAACATCTCGTCGATCATATCGCGGTAGCGTTCCATCACAACAGGGCGTCTCACTTTCATTGTTTGAGTCAGCAGCCCATTGTCCACAGAAAATGGTTCTAGAACAAACTGAAATGGCCCAATGCGGTCATCCACGCGGTAGCCTGGACGATTCTGAACTTCACGCACTAATTCTTGGCGATAGAGATCTTGAATCGGTTTGCTGTCAAAAGCTAAGACCGTCATACCCTCAGGGTTGGCTTCATCTTGACCTGCTAGGACGGCATTTTGCCCTGCTGCCCAGAGTTTAAGAGCATCCAGGTTTGGCACAATCAACGCCCCAACAGAGCGCTGGTCTTGGCCCACTAACACCATTTGATCGATGTAAGGGCTGCGGGTACAGGCGTCTTCAATGGGCTGTGGCTCAATATTTTCGCCATTGGAAAGCACAATGGTGTCCTTGGCGCGTCCGGTTAAAATCAAATCCGATTGACGCGTAAGCCACCCTAAATCTCCCGTATCAAACCAACCGTCAGGGTCAATGGCTTTTGCCGTGGCTTCAAGGTTATTGTAGTAGCCCTCCATAATCTGAGGACCCCGCGCTAACACTAAGCCTTTTTGACCTAAGGGTAAAGCCTGTCGGGTTTCGGGGTTAACAATTTTCAGCTCGGTGAACTTGAGCGGCTGTCCGGCGGAGCGGCGCAGGTTTCGCTCTATCCGGCGCACGGTAAGCACGGGAGAGGTTTCGGTTAGTCCATAGCCCACCAGTAGGCTAATCCCCACGATTTCAAAGAAGTTCTCAAGGTGCATGGCGAGGGAGCCACCGCCGCTCACCGAGGCTTTGAACTTGCCGCCCAGGGCATCTCGCACTTTGGAGTAGACGAGGCGATCGCCCAACCCATGTACCGGAGCTAACACCCCACAGAGGAGCTGTGCGCGAATGTTTTGAAAGACAGTAGGATTTCGATTATTCAAATCTAGCCCCTGCACCAGCCGCCGCGCCTCCACATAGCGCTGGCTTTGACCAAAAAAGAACTGCACCAGCTTTTGCTTAGACTCTGGCTGTTCGCGGAACTGCTTTTGAATGGCTTCGTAGAGTGATTCCCACAGACGCGGGACGCTTGCCATAAATTCTGGAGGGTACTTAACCAGATCGCGCTTGAGGTTGCGAATGTTGGTATAGACCTGAGTACATCCTTGGGAGAGCAAGTAATACTTCACCGTTCGTCCAAAGGAGTGCCAAGTAGGGAGAATGCTGATAGCGCGATCGCCTGGTCTAGGCTGAAGCACATCCGAAAACGTGTTCATCTGGTGCATTAGGTTCGCATTGCTGAGCCGCACGCCCTTGGGTTTACCTGTTGTGCCAGACGTATAGAGCAGGGTCGCGAGTTGCTCTAGCTTGAACACAGGAGCCGTGAAGGGATGGCTACTGCCTAGCTCTAGCATCCGAGTAAAGTTGACCATAGGCACCAAGCTATCGGTGGGGGTGGGTTCATCGGAGAGCAGTCCCACAAATTTAGGCTTGGCGGTGGTCAGCAGGGGTAACAGCTTTTTATAGGTTTTGAGGTCTTCTACCAGCAGCGCAGAGGATTCGCTGTTGTCGTAAATGTAGGCCAGCTCCTGAATCTCTGCCAAGGCACTTCGCACCACGTCCACGGCCCCTGCGGTCATGCAGCCTTGGTCAGCAACCAGCCAACGGGCAGAGTTATCGGCAAACAGGGAAATGCGATCACCTTGTTCTACGCCCAAGCTTTGAAGGGCTGCGGCAAATTGACTAATTTGCTGGTGGAGTTGGGCAAAGGTCAGGGTGACGGGAGGGGTGCTGTAGGCATCTTGCAAGGCGATCATGGAGCCGCAGCGCTGGGCAACGAGGGGCCAGATTTCGGGCAGGGCTTGGAGTTTGGAGTAGTCGGTGAGGGTGGCACGGGAGGAGGTCATGGGTGTTTGGGAGGAGATGGGCTTCGGTGTACACACAGGTCTGAAAATGACAAAGTGCGTTACGCTCGCCCCCCTAACCCCCCAATTCTGGGGGGAAATAGCCAGAGACTTTGGATTTCTCCCCTAGAATTGGGGAGCCACTTCCGTGGGCGGGTTTCCCGACTTAAGGAAAGTGGCGCGGGCTGGGGGGGCTAATGCAGAGTTTAAGGGCTTTCAACAAAAAGAAGTTCAAGGTGAATCAGATGCCTAATTCTAAAGCCTAAACGATGTCAGCAAACCGCTTGAAAAAGAGAGACGTTGCACCTAAAACGTTGTGGCGAGCCGTAACAAATCCTTAATGATCGTTACAGAATTTCTATCATTTTGTGTCGCTTCAGGTATTTCTACCCAGTCCTGCCAGAATTCTTTGTTACACCTTAAGAGGCGTTGACCATTGGCGACGCGTTTCGGTGGTCTCAGCATTTTAGAATAGTTCAGCTAGCATTCTGCCTTACTCAGTACTCTAAGGAGTTTTCCTGCATGTTCACTCACGTCAAGTCCGCCATCAGGCACGTTAGTCCCGAAGATCTCAAGGGACGCGCCTTAATGAAGGTGGTCTATGTCGTGTTAGAGCCTCAGTACCAAAGTTCTCTGACGGCTGCGGCAACCTCCATTAACCAGTTCAACCCTAATCTAGCCATCGAACTCAATGGCTATTTAATTGAAGAACTGCGATCGCCCGAAAACTACGCCGCCTTTGAGCGCGATATTGCCGAGGCCAATATCTTCATCGGGTCGCTGATTTTTCTAGAAGACATGGCAGATAAGCTGGTGGCGGCAGTAGAACCTCACCGCGATCGCCTCGATGCAGCGGTCGTCTTCCCCTCCATGCCTCAGGTGATGCGCCTTAACAAAATGGGTAGCTTCTCGCTGTCTCAGATTGGGCAATCTAAGAGCATGATTTCCCAGTTCATGAAGAAGCGCAAGGAGAACTCAGGCGCAGGCTTCCAAGACGCGATGCTGAAGCTGCTGCGGACGCTGCCGACGGTGCTGAAATACCTGCCGATGGATAAGGCGCGGGATGCCCGTAACTTCATGCTCAGCTTTCAGTATTGGCTGGGCGGTTCCCCCGAAAACCTTGAAAATTTCTTTTTGATGCTGGCCGATAAGTACGTCTTCAAAGACGACGGCATCCGCAAACACTCTAATGGCGACGCGACGCTTGCCTACCAAGAACCCGTCACCTACCCCGATATGGGCATCTGGCACCCCCTTGCCCCCGAAATGTTTGAAGACGTGCGGGAATACCTGAACTGGTTCAGCTCTCGTCGCGATATTGACGATGACCTCAAAGACCCTCTCGCGCCGACGATTGGTATCATTCTTCAGCGTACCCACCTCGTCACAGGGGATGATGCTCACTATGTGGCAATGGTGCAGGAACTAGAATCTCAAGGCGCACGGGTGATTCCGGTGTTTGCAGGCGGTCTGGATTTCTCTAAGCCTGTTGAAGCCTTCTTTTTTGACCCTGCCAAGGGCAACGGCAGCGAGGTGCCCATTATTGATGCAGCCGTCTCTTTGACTGGGTTTGCGATGGTGGGTGGCCCCGCACGACAAGATCATCCCAAGGCGATCGAAACCCTCAAAAAGCTGAACCGCCCTTACATGGTGGCGCTGCCCCTAGTGTTTCAAACTACAGAAGAATGGGAAAACAGCGATTTGGGTCTGCACCCGATTCAGGTGGCGCTGCAAATTGCCATTCCTGAGCTGGATGGAGCCATTGAGCCGATTATTCTCTCTGGTCGAGATGGCAACACGGGTAAATCGATCGCCCTCCAAGACCGCATTGAAACCGTGGCACAGCGCGCTATCAAGTGGGCGAGCCTACGCCGCAAGCCCAAAATTGACAAAAAAGTAGCCATTACGGTCTTTAGCTTTCCGCCTGATAAGGGCAACATTGGAACCGCCGCCTACCTTGACGTATTTGGCTCGATTTACAAGGTACTAGAAGCCCTCAAGCGCAACGGCTATGACTTGGGTGAACTGCCTGAAAACGCTGAAGTGCTGATGCAGGACATCCTTCACGATGCTCAAGCACAGTACAACAGCCCTGAGCTAAACGTTGCCTACCGGATGCCCGTGCGTGAGTACGAAGCCCTCACCCCCTACTCCAAACGTCTTGAAGAAAACTGGGGACCACCCCCAGGGCAGCTCAACACCGATGGGCAAAACATGCTGGTGTTTGGCAAGCACTACGGCACCGTATTCATCGGCGTACAGCCCACCTTTGGCTACGAAGGCGACCCCATGCGCCTGCTGTTTTCGCGTTCGGCTAGCCCTCACCACGGCTTTGCGGCTTACTACACCTACCTCAATCAGATTTGGGGCGCAGATGCGGTGCTTCACTTTGGCACTCACGGCTCGTTGGAGTTTATGCCTGGTAAGCAAATGGGCATGTCTGGCGACTGCTACCCTGATAACCTGATCGGCAATATCCCCAACCTGTACTACTACGCTGCTAATAACCCTTCCGAGGCGACCATCGCCAAACGCCGAAGCTATGCTAATACCATCAGCTATCTCACGCCGCCTGCTGAAAATGCGGGTCTATATAAAGGGTTAAAAGAGCTGGGCGAACTGATTGCCTCTTA
>JANLSD010000026.1:0-39344 GCA_031362245.1 Acaryochloridaceae cyanobacterium OTE_25_metabat_464
CTACACGAATATCGTGATGGCGGGATTAGATACCCAACTGGGTCAGGCTGCCATTAAGGGGTTGACGAAGATACCGAGTGTGGTGGTCGCGGCGGCGAAGTTGACGGCCCAACAGAGCAAGGTATTTGTGGCGGCGTTAGGACGCTGGACAGGACAATTAAGTGAGGCGAATGTCCAGAAGATAGCAAAGGCGATCCAGCAGGGCGATCGCGAGGTAGTGGTTGCAGGGGCAGCAGGAGAGGTGAATATAAAGCTTGATGAGCTGCCAAACCAGGCTTTACAGATGAAGGGAACTAGTGCGGAACAATTGGCTCAACGCCAAACGTTGTTGCAACAGCATCCGGTTTTGTCAGGGTATTCTGATGCGACGAATCGGCTACTGAAGGCTAATCCTGCTGCTGCGGAACGGTTGCTGAATCTGAACCCGAAGGTGCTCAAGACGGTTTTAGCAGATTCTAAGCTGCTGGATAGTGCGATTCAGCAGGCTGAGGTTGTTAATAATATTGTGGGTAAAAAGTGGAGTCAGTTGAGTGCTGATCAAAAATCTCAGTTGAAGAAGTTCTACAGAGATTACACCACTGAAAAGGGCACACCTGTCCTAGCTCAGCATCAGGATGTTGGATTACAACTACACGTAGATAAAAATGGGGTCATCGTAGAGGGCTTATCGAAAAATGTGTCTGATTTACGCATCAGCACCGACCAAATGCGGAAAATTTTGAAGGATGCTAACATTCCCATCATCAAAGATCATTCCATTCATCATAAATTGCCAATCGCAGCAGGTGAGAACGATCCACTCATCAAAGGGGCTATCGAGCTTGACGGCTATGATATCAATAATGCGGCTAACCTTGAGCAGTTGCCACGTAATTCAGCAGCTCGGAGTGAATCGTTAGCCTCTAAAAACTTGCCTGAACATGGTCAGGATAATTATCATCCAAAGTGGAATAGACATGCCCAAGAAGTATTAAGAAAGAAGCTAGATTCTTTAAGATACGAATATGATATTCCTGAAAATATTTCATCAGAAGAGGCTGTAAAAATGATTCACAAAAAAAATTCAGGTGCTCTTAAGAAAGCTACCGAAGAAGTTCAGCAAGAACTTGAAAAAGATCTAATGAAAGATGATTATTGGATTCACTACAATGAACAAGGAGAGCGAATTTTGTCACTCAACCAATCCCAGAAAGGCAAGGATGAGTCATTCTCGGATTTAGTTATTCCTTCTGAAAATGTATAAGTAAGTAGGTTTGCCTAAATAAACTGAGTTTACACAGGGAGACTAAAGTTCATTTAAACCTATATGGGAAGAGAACTACAGACCATTCAGGATAGTTCGGTTTTCAACCTTCACCTACTTAAGGGTAATAAGCATGCATTTAAGAACACAAAATTTATCAACAAAAGCATCAGTCAGGAATGAAAAAGTTTATCAATTAACTTGGGATTTGGATCATTTGTTGCCAGATCTTGAAGTGGATGGATGGATTAGAGAATTTCCAGGCGTACCTGATGAATCAGCATTCTGGCGGATTAATGAAAATTTAAATTTGCCTAATCCAGTTATATTTGATGCAGTTGGAGCTGCCATTCAAAATATTGATTATCCATACATGGATACTGCATGGCCAATTATGTCGAAAAGAATGTTAGATACGCTTCTATTAACAGGTGATTTTCGTTACAGAGCTTATTCTGTTCTGATGGTTGATTGTGAACAAATCTATGATGAAGCATTAGGTAGAGATGCTAATTCGGGTATTGAGTTTCATGACTTTTCAGCTATTCATGTTTTAGAGAACTTAGACATATTTGACTGGGAAAACTCTGTTTATGAACGTAGCACTAAAAAACCCGATTCGCTGAGAAGTTGTGAAAAAATAGTTCTCAAAGAACCAATGCAAGGCTTTCCTCCACTATTTCGTATAACAACAGTACCTCTTAGAACAGATCTTTTTATTTCCGCTGAAGCTCGGTCGGCATTAGAAGTTGCAAACATTAAAGGAGTTACATTTCGCTATTTGGAAGGTGGTGTAGCAGGTGCTTTACCTTGAGGATTGAACAAACTTATAAATTAGATTAGAATTTGGATCATTTTCTGTCATATCTTGAAGCAGATGGATGGCTGAGAGAATTTCAAAATGCACCGGACAGTTCAGATTTTTGTTTAATTAAAGAAGATTTAAATTTACCTGAACAAATTGAATTTGATGCGATTGGAGTCGTCTTTGAAACAATTGACTACCCTTACACCGATGTAAGATGGCCCATTATGTCCAAGCGTATGCTGGAGACGCTTTTATCAGTTAGGGATTTTCGTCATAGGGCTTATCCACTTTTGATCATTGACTGTGAAACAATAGTTCCCATAACGATAGGTTCGCATTTGTGAATACAGTCAATTCTGAACAAGTCCAGGCTTTATTTAATGAAATTGCCCCCGTCTATGACCAGCTCAATGCATGGCTAAGCCTCGGTCAACATCGGGTCTGGAAACAAATGACGATTCGATGGGCAAACCCTCAACCCAACGGTATCAATGTGGATCTGTGCTGTGGCAGCGGGGATTTAACCCTCATGACAGCACGGACACTCTGTGGCCAAGGCCAGGTGATTGGGATTGATTTCTCGGGGCGGCAATTGGAGGTTGCCCGCACCCGTGCCCAGGGTTTGCCGTGGACAGACACGCTCCAGTGGATTGAATCTGATGTGCTGACGTTGCCTTTGCCGGATAGCTCCGTTGATGCCATTACGATGGGCTATGGACTCAGAAATGTAATGGATATCCCCAAAGCCCTCAGCGAAGTCTATCGGGTGCTGAAGCCCGGTGCCAATGCCGCTATTTTAGATTTCAATCGCCCCACCTCAGACGTCATGCAGCAGTTTCAGCGCTGTTATTTGCGTCAGATTGTGGTGCCCATTGCCAGCCAATTTAACCTCAAAGCAGAATATGCCTATCTAGAAACCAGCATTGCGCGATTTCCCACAGGGCCTGAGCAAATCCAGTTGGCTACTCAAGAGGGGTTTGAGGCTGTGCGACACTACGCGATCGCCGCTGACACAATGGGGATATTGGTCATGTCTAAACCCCAGTCAATCTAGGGGCTACTTTGGGTTTACAGCACGTTTTTCACAAAGCGGGAGGATAAGAATAAGGTAATATTCAAATCTGGAGCGTTTTTTGAGCCTCAACCAGTGGTGATCAGAGGAGAATATTAAGTGGGACAACGCAAACAGCTTTGGATACTGCTATCAGTATTTGTCGGGATGGGACTTTTTGCTGGACTAACCATGTGGCAAATTAGCCAGTTTCAGCAGAAAGACCGCGACATAGCACGGGTTAAGACTGAGTTAGAGCAAACCAAACAGCAAATACAGATCTTACAAGACACTAATAAAGCCGCTATTTCCTCCAGAGGTAAGCTCCAAAAGGACTTTACTGCTGCCCAAAAACTGTTGACCACTTTTCAGCAAAAGGGACAAGCCCTTGAAAAGCAGCTTAGTGAGGCCAAGCTAAAGCTTCTGGATGCCAGCAAAGTTCAAGAAGATAATAAAAAGCTACTTGAAGATAATAAAAAACTGCTTGAGGATAATAAAAGGCTAAATGATCTCGTTCAGAAAAGTTCCCGAGGAGGAGATGGCGTGTCAAAGTCTTCTCCAAAAGAGACCATAACGCCTAATCCTTTTAAATAATGGCCTGTGCTTGGTATTCAACTGCTTTGCTGATAGAGCACGGCGTTATTTTTGGTGCTTCACTTCTACAATGGTATGTACATTACCCCTAGGTGTGAAGTCCCCTTTGATGGTCATTTCTAGAGGGTCGCAGGCTGCTACGAGGTCATCTAAGATCTGATTGATGGACTCCTCGTGGGAAATATAGCGATCGCGGTAGCTGTTGATATAGAGCTTTATGGCCTTTAGCTCTACCATACGCTGATCGGGGACATAGGTTACGTAGATGGTTGCAAAGTCTGGGTAGCCAGAGAAGGGACATTTACAGGTAAATTCCGGCAGGGTGATTTGAATCGTAAACCGCCGTCCCACCCTTGGATTTGGGAAGGTGATTAATTTGCCTTCATCGATGAGTCGTTCACCATATTTGACGGTGGAGTCTGGGGCGGTTACGTTGGTCGTCATACCTAAGTTAGTCACTTATATAAATTTGGAAGGGCGCACACGTAGGAGCGCCCCTACGTGATGCAAATGTGTTTCCTATTGTATCGCTGACACGAAACCGTGATTCGGTGTTTACGAATACCCAGTCTTCGTAACTGTGCTTACACTGGGTTGTATTACGCCTTGGTTCAGCGCAGCTAACCTCTAAAAATACGTGCACCACTTCATTATGCAAAATTTTATGAACTGGTATTCCCTCTGTTCCATTGCACAACGGCTCAAAATAGTTTCCTATCGTCGCATCTTGGGCGTGGGGATGGCGATCGCCCTTAGTATGACCGCAGCGCTGCCTGCCTGGTCAGTATCTGAGCCAGTGGCTCCAGCGACTTCAACGGCGCTCACCTCAAAAATGATCGCCTCAGAGTCTGTCTCTTCCAATGCTTCGCTTATAAAAGCTGCCGTATTTGCTCAGCCCGTTGCGCCCCATAGCTTTGTCGCAGAAGCAGTTCAGAAAGTCGGCAATACCATTGTTCGGATCGATACCGAAAAAACCGTCGTCCGTCGCCAAAGCGATCCCATGTTTAACGATCCGCTCTTCCGCGACTTTTTTGGGGATAGCTACGGCAATCCCTCCCGCGAAGACCATCTCAGGGGTCAAGGCTCCGGTTTTATCATTGATGGCAGCGGCATTATTCTCACCAATGCCCATGTGGTGAACGATGCAGATACGGTGTCGGTGACGCTCAAGGATGGGCGCAGTTTTGAAGGGAAGGTTCAGGGTGTAGATGAAGTCTCTGACTTAGCGGTGGTAAAGCTTCAAGGCGTGAAGGGAAAACTACCCGTTGCGCCCTTGGGGAATTCCGACGAGATGCAGGTGGGGGATTGGGCGATCGCCGTGGGCAACCCCGTGGGTCTCGACAATACCGTCACGCTCGGCATTATTAGTACCCTCCATCGTCCCAGCGCTGAAGTAGGCATCCCCAATAAGCGCCTCGACTTTATTCAGACCGATGCTGCCATTAATCCAGGGAACTCTGGCGGCCCGCTCCTCAATGCCCAAGGTGAAGTGGTGGGGATTAATACCGCCATCCGTGCGGATGCAATGGGCATTGGGTTTGCAATTCCCATCAATAAAGCCAAAATGCTGAAAGACCAGCTTGTGAGGGGCGAACGGATTTTGCATCCGTACATTGGTGTGCAAATGACAACATTGACGCCGAAGTTGGCTCAGGACAACAATAAAGACCCGAATTCTCCCCTGGCATTGCCTGAAGTGAACGGCGTTGTGGTGATGAAGGTGCTGGCCAATACCCCTGCTGCTGCGGCTGGAATGCGCTTGGGCGATGTGGTGACTGCCATTAACGGTGACTCGGTGATTAACGCCAACCAGTTCCAATCCGTGATTGAAAAAACTGTGGTAGGGCAGGCGCTTGATCTTACGGTCAAACGGGGCAACCGAACCCAAACCGTCACAGTGAAAACGGGTGAACTGAAGTCAGCGGGCTAGAAAATCCCTCACAAAATCAATCTAAATTCTATGCTGCTACAACCTCAAGAGCGCTCTAAGCTCGATGTCAGTGACGATGCATTGTTTTACAGCGTGCCGCGCTTTGTCACCCACTTAGACGATCGCTTTTTGGACACGCTCACGCAACTGTATCGCGATCGCCTCCAGCCCCAAGCCCGCATCCTCGACCTGATGAGCAGTTGGGTGTCTCATCTGCCCAAGGAGAGAGCCTTTGCCCACGTTGAAGGCCACGGACTCAATGCAGAAGAGTTGGAGCGCAATCCTCGGCTGAATCATTTTTTCGTCCAAAACCTCAATCAAAACCCTGAGCTACCCTTGCCCGATCAATCCTTTGATGCGGTGCTCAATACCGCTTCGGTGCAGTATATTCAGTACCCCGAGACCGTCTTTCGTGAAATTCACCGCGTGCTGAAGCCCGACGGGATTGCCATCATCAGCTTCTCAAATCGAATGTTTTTCCATAAGGCGATCCAGGCTTGGCGAGATGGGTCGGAGGGCGATCGCCTTGCCCTGGTTCAAACCTACGTTGCATCCGTTCCAGGATTCGCCGTTGAAGATGTCATTGAGATTGTGCCTAAATCTACGGCATTGGCTTGGTTGTCTGGTGGGCAAGATCCGTTTTACGCCGTGATTGCTCGCCGTGGCCTCAAAGGTAATGATGAAGATGGATTCCAGCCCCTTGGTTAACAAGACCTAAGTTCAGAACTTGATCTCAACGCCGAGTTTCATGGAATCCATGTTGAAGCGGCCTAGATCCATATTCATGCCAATCTGCGGCGTTAAAATTGCCCCAGACTTAAGCTCCCTCGGCCCTAGAACCCGCTCATAGTCTTTGCGGATACGCTGAAAAAAGTTGAGATGTTGCCCCGTCTTGGAACTAGAATCGAAGGATTTCAAATGTGGAGCCAACGCATCTAGGGCTTTTGAGAACCCTACTTGAATCACCGCATCCTTCGCCGCCCCTTCAGATCCAATGCTGTTACCAAACTCATCAAGTCGTGGCGTAAATAAGTCGGCTGGCTTTGCAGGGGGGCGCTTAAAGGATTGCGGCTGGGTTCGTTCAGGCTCAGGAAAAAGCTGCTGCCAGCTCAAGCACTGCCCTTTTGCCCTGGACTGACAGCATTTGTGTTGAGGCGTTGTCTGCGGCGACTGTTGGGGCTGTTGAGATGAAATACCGATACAAACGGGTTGTAATGGGGGTTGGCCTTCCACAGGGGATGCCCACACCCCCAGGGTAAGGGGCACTACGCCAATGATTCCTAGTCTTTGAACATGCTTAAGGTCAAGGCGACACCACTTTTTCCCTTGAATAGCCATGGTTATCCTCAGGTCTTGTTGTTGCCATACTGCCCTAAAAAATGCTGAGCGGATCTCTAGAAGGGAATATCGTCATAGTTAGGTTCATATTCACTGGGAGGTGCGACGGGCGCATTAACCCGAGCTGGCGCAGCGGGTGCTGGGGCAGGAGCGCTAGGAACAGCGGGCATCGCGGCAGCAGGCTGAGGTCTGGCTTGTTGCATTGGCGCAGCAGGGGTGCTGGCAATGCGCGGTGCATTGAGATCCGCCTGAACTTTATGAAGCCGAGAAACCGTCAATTCTGCGCGTTTTTCTTTAAATCCTTCAGGGCGATCGGTTAACACCATATTGAGGCGACCTTCTAAGACCACCTGATCGCCTTCATGGAACTGCTCTTGAATTTGTTGAGCGAGATTGCCCCACCCGACAACCTTCATGGTTTCCATTGGGTCTTCAGATCGTAAAGCCGGAAACTGTACCGTCATTTCGGCGATCGCCGTTTGTCCGTCCTGCATATAGCGCAGTTCCGGCGCTTTAACGATTTCTGCCATTAGTACGCAGCTATTCATGGTGACTCCCTGTAACTCGCCTCTTCACGTTTCTCTACTCTAGCTTGCCTGTCTATTTTTCTCATGTATTTTGAGCGGTTTCAATATCGAATGTTAGTCACTGCCATAGACGCTGCCCACCACTTTGCCCCGAAAGACGACGTACTGATAGATGTTGTAAAACAGCATGATGGGGATTAAAAACCCAATGAAAATAATCATAAAGACTAGCGCACTGGGTGAGGCTGCGGCCTGATAAATCGTGATTTTTGTAGGGATGACGTAGGGGAACACAATCATCCCCAGGCCGATGAAGGTCAGCACAAAGATCAAAATTGTCCAGACTAAGGGCGCACGCTCTTGACGTCGCTCAAGACTCCTCAGCAACAGCCCAATGAGCACAACGCCCAGGACGGGAATTGCCGCAAAAATGTAGACGTAGGGAGGTGCAAAGAGACGAGTGCGCACGTTCTCATACAGCAGCGGCGTGGAGACGGTAATAAAGATTGCGCCAATCAGGGTGGTGATGGTGGCAATTTTGGCAGTTTTGTAGTGGGTGAGCTGAAGTGCGCCTTCGGTTTTCAAAATCAAATAGGTGGAACCGACCAGGACATAGCCTTGGATCAGGGTAAGGGCGACCAGGAGCGATCGCCAATTCAGCCAGTCCCAGATGGTTCCGGTAAAGTGTCCGGCTGAGTTCACTTCAATGCCGGAGATAACGCTGCCGAGGGCAAAGCCTTGACCCAATGCCGCCATAAAGCTGCCCACCCCAAAGGCATAGTTCCAAAACAGCTTCTGGTTGGAGTGTTCTCGAAACTCAAAGGCCACTCCGCGAAAGATAAACCCAAAAATCATGATGAAGATGGGAATGTAAAGCGCCGTCAAAATGGTGCCGTAGGCGAGGGGAAATGCGCCGAACAAAGCCCCGCCCATAAGCACCAGCCAAGTTTCGTTGGCATCCCAGATGTTGCTGAGGCTGGTCATCAAGATGCCGCGACGCTCGTCGTCGGAGGAGGTGAGGGATAAGATGCCCACGCCGAGATCAAAGCCGTCCAGGGTGACGTAGAGAAATAAAAACAGCGCCAGAATAATAAACCAAACTTCCGGCAGAAAATGCTCTAGTGCCTGCATAGTCTATACCTCCGCCTCAACAGGACGCTGGTCAGGGACATGCTCGGCGGGCGTGATATCAAAGGTAGGCTCCATCTCCTGAAAGCCTGGGACAGGTAGATTTAAGTTGGGACCCTTGCGAATAATGCGGCTGCCAAAGAAGATGGCTGAAATAAACAGAAGTGTATACACCCCAGCAAAGCTAATCAGGGAGGTTAAAACCACCTCAGGGGGGAGATTTGAGACCCCATCCGCCGTGCGGATCTGTCCATACACTACCCAGGGCTGTCGTCCCACACAGCGCACAATCCAGCCGGACTCCACTGCCAAATAGCCGAGGGGTGCTGCCAACATCCAGGCGTTGAGGAGCCAGCGCTGTTGGGCAATATTTTGGTCAGAAAGTTTGCCGCGCAGCCATTGCAGCACGCTCCACAACATCAGCCCTGCGAGGGCAAAGCCAATGCCGCTCATGGCGCGGAAGGCGTAGTAGATGAGTCCGACTTGACCAGGGCGATCGCCCGGTGCCCATTCCTTCAGTCCCTTGACTGGTTCCGTCAGTTTGGACTTAAATTCCAAGACATAACCTAAGCCGTTAGGAACGGTTAATTCCCAGGTATTTTTCTGTTCTTTCACATTCGGCAGCGCCAGAATCGTCCAGTCCGCTGATTCTCCGGCGGGGGTGGTGTCCCATTTGGCTTCCATAGCGGCCAGCTTAGTGGGCTGATAGTGGTAGACCTGCTCGGCGCTGAGGTGGCCGATGTAGAGCTGGAGCGGGGTCACGGCGATCGCCGTTGCAATGGCAATCTTAAGAGACTTGGCAAAAAACTCGGTGTGGCGGTTCCTGAGGATATACCAGGCGCTGATGCCGCCAATCACAAACAGCGACGTTTCAAGGGTCGCAAAAAACATGTGGGACACGCTGATCAGCGCAAAGGGATTTGTAATGGCGGCAAAATAGTCGCCCACAATAAACTTGCCGTCCACAAAGGTTCCACCCGCTGGGGTCTGAAGCCAGGAGTTGGCGATTAAAATCCAAACCGTGGAGAGGTTTGCCCCAAAGGCCACCATGATGGTGGCAAAGTAGTGAATGGGTGGGGGCACCCGTTCCCATCCAAACAGCATAATGCCCAGAAAGCCCGCCTCTAGCATGAAGGCCATGGATGCCTCAAAGCCTAAAATGCTGCCAAAGAAGTCGCCAGTAGCCTCGGCAAAGGGTGCCCAGTTGGTGCCAAACTGAAACTCCATTGGGATGCCTGAAGCAACGCCGATCCCAAAATTTAGAACGTAGAGCTTTGCCCAAAAACGAGCGTGGTGGTAGTAGCTGGGGTTGCGGGTTTTGAGCCACATCCCTTCCACGATGACGAGGTAAATGCCCATGCCTGTGGTGAGGACAGGCCAAAGCATGTGAAAAATAGCAGTCAGGGCAAACTGCATCCGTGACAGTACGACAGTGTTAGATAAAAATTCCATAGCGATTCGTAAAGTGGGGGGCTGTAGCGCGACTTTTAACGAATGATTTTGTAGCTCAAGTCTTAAAGAACTCGCTTCCCAAGGTAGTACAGAACCGAAAACGGTGCCGCAGTATCGTTGGAAATTCACGATAGATTTTCTGACTTTGCCCTGATTGCGATCGCAGGGTATTGACCCGAACCAATCGCCCAACCAGAACAGAATGCGTTTACTTCTGACTCTGAAAAGCCCTATATTTGCCGCCTAAGCCTTCCACAATGGCCTGAGTATTGGCAATTAGCATTTTTTGATAGGTTGCGCCTTCACTTCCTGGCTCCCCTAAACCATCGGCAAAGAGTTCTCGGTCAGAGACTTTTACCTTGGCATCTTTGGCAACGGCCTCAATTAATTTAGGATTAATCGTCAGTTCAGCAAAAATGGTCGGAACTTTAGCTGCCTGGATGATTTTGACCAGTGCCGCAACTCTACTGGCAGTTGGCTTTTCATCGGTGCTAATGCCTCCCAAAGCACCTTCGACCGGAATATCATAGGCTTTGGAATAATACCCCAGCGCATCATGGGTGGTCACAAGCTTACGGGAGGCTGGAGGGATAGTCGCAACCTGAGCTTTAATCCAGGTGTCAATTTGAGCCAGTTCTTTAGTTATGGCCTGAGCATTTTTAGCGTAGAGCGTAGCGTTCTCAGGCGCAACTTTTGCTAAATTACGCTCAATGGTTTCCACGATGCGGATACCATTTTTGGCATTGTGCCAAACATGAGGGTCGATTTCGGTTTTGCCATCTTCTTCAAAAGTTTGCGGCTTTGGCACTGCAACTTCATTGACCGCAATTTTAGGGGATGCATTTGAGGTTGCCTTTATAATTTTGATCAGGCTAGGCTCAAAGCTATAGCCACCGTATAAAACTAGCTTGGCTTCCTCAATGGCTTTACGATCTTCAGGCGTCGGTTCGTAAATATGGGGGTCAGAGGCAGGTTTAATGGGACAGATGAGGTCAATAGTATTAGCTACAATCTGTTTTGCCATATCACAGAGGATAGTGGTGGTTGCCACTACTTTTGGCCCTGCTTGGGTTGCCTGTGGTAACTCAGAAACAGACGAACCAGAAGCTGTAGTGGTCGTTCCACTGGGGCTATTTTGAGCGGTGGGAGAAGGCTGGCCACAAGCCCCTAAAAGCCCCGCAATACCAGCAATTGCTGCTGTTTTCCAAAATTGATTTTTGAACATCTTCTAAAGTGCGCTATAGTTGTAGAACGAAAATCATTCTCATTTAAGTTATTCATGTTAGAGGTCGATCGCTTAGCTGTCAACTATCGAGGTGTCCTCGGCCTAGATCGGGTGAGCTTCAAGATTAATCCAGGGCAGTTAGTGGGCGTGATTGGCCCTAACGGCGCGGGCAAAAGCACCATGCTGAAGGCTATGCTGGGCCTCATTCCAAGTTCTAGCGGTATGGTTTCCTACTGCACCTGTCCGCTGCACCAGCAGTTAGAGCGAGTGGCCTATGTGCCCCAGCGATCACAGGTAGATTGGGACTACCCCATTACGGTTTGGAATGTGGTGATGATGGCGCGGGCGCGCAGTTTAGGCTGGTTTCGGAGTCCAGGTCGTGCCGCCAAGGAAATGGTGAAAGCGGCGCTTGATCGGGTTGATATTTTGAATTTGAAGGATCGTCGGATTGGGGAACTCTCAGGGGGGCAGCAACAGCGGGTGTTTTTGGCGCGGGCGTTGGCCCAACAGGCTGAAGTATTGCTCTTTGATGAACCTTTTACGGGCGTTGATAAAAAAACTGAGGGTATTATTCTCAATATTTTTGACGAGCTTCGGTCTGAGGGCAAAATTATGTTGGTCAGTAGTCATGATTGGGGTCAAACCCTCACGCACTTAGACCGATTGCTGCTGCTCAATCAGCGCCTCATTGCCGATGGTTCTCCTCAGCAGGTGATGACGCCCGAAAACCTGCACCAGGCTTACGGTGCTTCTCTTCAAACCACGCCTCACGCAACCCTAGACCCAAATCTTTTTTGTTAGGCCGATGCTAAGTGTGTTGTTAGACCCGCTGCATTATGAATTCATGCGCAATGCGATCGCCATTAGCATTGTGATCGGCATTTTATGCCCAGTCGTTGGTAGCTATCTGATCGTGCAGCGGATGGCGCTGTTAGGGGATGTGATTGCCCACTGTGTCTTGCCTGGGCTTTCAATTTCTTTTTTTCTGGGCATTGATATTTTGATTGGAGCCTTTACCTCAGGCATTCTTGGCACCTTTATCGTGGCTTTAATTCGATCGCAGTCTCGGGTCAAGGTAGATGCTGCAATGGCACTGACTTTTTCGAGCTTCTTTGCGCTAGGTGTCACGCTGATTACCATCCTCAAAAACAAGATCGATCTCGATAGTTTTTTGTTTGGGGAGATTTTGGGTGTAACGACCCATGATATTTACAGAACGCTCATCATTGCCGCATTGATTTTAGTGACCGTTAAACTGTTCTACAAAGAGCTGCTCTTTTTTACCTTTGACCGCACGGGCGCACAGGCAACAGGCTTACCCGTCAATGCGATCCACTTTGGCTTCACGGCTGCCGTTACCCTGACCATTATTGCCAGTATGCAGGCTGTGGGCGTTATTTTGGTGATTGCGCTCTTGGTGGGGCCAGCTTTGACAGCTTATCTATTGGTAAAAGAACTCCATCAGATGATGGGGTTAGGGGCAATCATTGGAGTGTTTGCCAGTGTGTCAGGGGTTTATATTAGCTACTATCAAAACCTCCCCTCTGGCCCTGCGATCGTTTTGGTCTCTTCTACACTATTTATTCTGGCGTTGTTGTTCAGTCCAGCCCAAGGGATATTGACCCGCCCAGGTTCTACAGTTTCGCTGGCGAGGCAGATTGGGCGATCAAAACAAAGCTGATGAACGCGTCTTCCTAAGACTTGCCAAAGCCCCTGCCCGCCTGTAATTGAGACCAAATTAGTAATTCTCCTTGTCCTCCACCCGTTGCTAAAAACTTGCCTTGGGGATGCCAACAAAGACTGGAAAACCCTTTTGTCCCTGTCAACGATTGAATTAGACGATCTGCATTGTGCCAAAGATTCACAAATCCATCTGCACCTGCTGAAGCAAGATGCTTTGTGTGGGGCGCAAAGGCGATCGCCTCTACTGCTTTTGTATGGCTCTCTAACAGCTTCCCATCCCACCCCACCAATGGGTTGAGATCGCGTTTCCAAATCACAACGCCTTCTACACTGGCAGCAGCCAAGCGAGAGTCAAAAGACCAAGCAAGATGACGAATTTTGCCAGGAAAGCCCCGCATTACCCAGGGTTTAGGATTAGGCTGTTTGCCTACCCATTCTAGAACCGTGATGGTGCGATCCATGTTGCCGGAAGCAAGGTACTGCCCATCAGGAGACCAAGCGATCGCCAAGCTGACAGAACCCAATTCCACAACCAGCGGATCTTCTTGCCAGTCATGGCTATTCCAGACCTTAACGTTTTGATAGCCACCCACCATCAACTGCCCGTTGGTCGGGTGTCAGGTCAGACACAGTACCGAAGAGTTTTCAAAATCCAGCTTCGCCACTAGGGATTGAGTGGCGACATTTAAGACTTCCGCCGTATGCCCCACATTAAACGCAAGCAGCGGCTGGGTGGGATGCCAGCAGAGATGTTCAATCCAGGAACCCTTCCGGTCATGGGTCATGAGCGATACAAACGATTCCCCTTGACGGCTCCAAATCCGTACCTGCCCTCCTTGATCTCCGGCGGCTAAAAACTGTTCGTCCGCAGAGAAAGATAATTGGTTGATGGGAGTATCTGAAGATTCGAGAAATTCGATTGACTCAAACGTATGCTCTATGTAAGGTAGGATGACAATCTCTCCCGCCGCAGAACATGCCGCGAAAAAATCCCCTTCAGGCGACCACACAACCTGTGTCACATACTCAGAAAGCTGATGCCGCCAAATTATCTCCCAGGTTTGACGGCCCGAAGATCTTAGACCAAACACTTGCGAAATGCCCCTTTAAGTTCGGATTCGTTGAGGTTGCGACCAATAAAAACCAGTTCATTTTTGCGTGTCTCATTGGTGCGCCAGGGGCGATCTCGGGTGCCGTCAAATAGCATGTGTACCCCCTGAAACACGTAGCGATGGTCTTCTCCATCAATGTTTAGGATGCCCTTCATCCGAAAGATGTCTGGCCCCTGGGTTTGGAGCAAGTGTCCAATCCAATCATTGAGGCGCTGCCCGTCAACGGTTCCGGGTTCAACAATGGCAACAGAGCCGACGGATTCATCGTGCTGGTGGGCATCTTCACCCAAAATTCGGGGTCAATTTCGAGGGCACGATTGAGGTCAAAGGCTTTGACCCCCAGTAGATCATCCATGTCAATTTCTGCGTTGCGAGTGCGATAGATTTTTGCCATCGCATTCATACCTCGGATACGTCGCTCCAGTTCGTTGAGGGTATCCGGTTCAACTAAGTCAGTTTTGTTGAGCAAAATTACATCCGCAAAGGCAATTTGCTCTTGGGCTTCATCAGCATCCCAATGCTGCCAGATGTGTTTGGCATCTACTACTGTCACTACAGCATCTAAAAAGCTCTGAGACTTGACTTCTTCGTCCATAAAGAAGGTCTGGATTACGGGGGCGGGGTCTGCAAGACCTGTGGTTTCAATGACCAGATGGTCAAATTTATCGCGTCGTCGCATCAGGTTGCCGATGATACGAATCAGGTCGCCGCGCACGGTGCAGCAGATGCAGCCGTTGTTCATCTCAAAGATTTCTTCGTCGGCGTTGATGATGAGCTGGTTGTCGATGCCCACCTCGCCAAACTCATTCACGATGACGGCGACTTTTTTGCCGTGCTCGTGGGTCAAAATGCGGTTGAGCAGGGTGGTTTTGCCTGCTCCTAGGTACCCCGTCAGGACAGTGACGGGTACGGTGTCGGCGATCGCGGCTTGAACCATGACTGGATTCCTCCCTAGCTTATATAACGATAATCGTTATCATAAAGTACAAAGGATTCCATTAGAAATAAATACTGAGAGAGGAAGGAGTTGGCTTCAGGCGGAAATGGTTTGTGTAGGTAAAAAATTCAGCGCTAAGGATGGCTTCAGCAATGCTTCCACAATGCGATCGCTTGCAATCTTTGCTCCCCGTAAATTCCGTGCCACGGGGCCAACCTGAAGGGCCGCTAACCCACCCATCACAAATAGTTCGCAACCCGGCCAGCGCAGATGAGTATCTAAAATCGGCAGACCATTGACCATTTCAGCAGGGTACTGCGCCTGAATTTCTTGCAGCAGCGGATGTTGAGCTGCATCTAGCTTGCGGCCTGTGGCATACCAAATGCGATCGCACTCAAAATAATCGCCATCACTGCACATGACCTGCCAGCAATGGTTCACCCAGCGCACCTGTTCTACCTGGCATTTATCCACCAACTCAATGCTTTTGTCTCGCCGAGCGCGACGCAGTTGCAGCATTATATCGGGGGTGAATGAACCACCATTGCGAGCCTCTTGGATCATCTGCCACCGCCGCTGCCAGTCTGGTTCTGCATTAAAGCCCTTGAGATATTTTGGCCCCACCCAGCCTGGATCCGCGTCAAATAGTTTTTCTTGAAACCGCCGCCGTGCCATCAGCTTTACATTGGCTCCCCGCCGCACGGCACCGATGGCAAGATGCCCGCTAGTGAGACCACCGCCAATGACGAGAATGCGTTCTCCCTGGAGGTTGAGCCGCCGTAGGTCAACCTGAGATGCATGACAAAGGCGATCCGCTGGATAGTGATTCCCTAGCACCTGAACCCAATCCGGCACATTAAGCGCACCATCCCCCGTGGCTAAAACTACCCGCCTTGCCAGAAGCGATGAACCCTCTGCAAACTCCAGCCGAAATCGTTTGCGTCCTTGGGCTACAGGCTCAACCCGAACCACTGAGGCTGCTACAACCCGATCCTGTAGCGCCCACTCCCCAATCACTGTGCTACAAAAGTCTTCAAAAAGCTGGCGACCGGGGCGATCATAGGGCGGAAACAATTCGTGAGAACGAGAAGTGGCAAAATTTCTCAAGGCGTAAGGATTGGGGTCTGGGTGATGGGCAGCGGGCGATCGCAAGTACGAAATATCCTGCGCCGCAAATTGCTGATGCCAGCGCTGCATCCAAACTCCGCTGGGGTCAATCACCGTAAATTTGGGCGATCGCCGCTGTCCTTTCTGGAGTAAATGAGTGGCAAGGGTTAACGCCTGTGGCCCCGCCCCAATAATGACAATATCCGTTTGTAACTCCAAAAGAATGTCTCCCGCTTAGTCATAATACAATGATAATCATTATCATTGTATTATGACGTTTATCAATCCTCAAAAATCATGTCTTCTTCCATCCTTGATTCGTTAGAGGCCACTGCGACCGCAGTGAGCGTTTTTGATCGTGCTGCTCAAATTCCGGCGCAGCAAAACGTCCTGTGGGAAATTTTGCGAGGGGTTGTCAAGACGGAGACTTGGACAGAGACTGGCAAAATCATTAGCTTGGGCTATTGGGGAGCCGGAGATATTGTGGGTCAGCCTCTGGCTGCGATTGCCCCCTATGAGATATCTTGCGTTACACCCGTTATGGTTCGCTGCTTAGATCCGCAGCAGGCAACAGTCCTACCCATGATGATCCAGCACATCCAAAGGCTACAGAAACTGGCTTGGGCCATTCGACAAGATTCGGTGGCAGAACAGCTCTGGTGTCTTATGATTTGGCTGTTTGAAAAATTTGGTGCCGTCATTCCAGAGGGCTATCTAATTGATATCCGCTTAACGCATCAAGAAATTGCTGAACTCGCTGGCTCGTCTCGTGTCACGATTACGCGATTACTGAAACAGTTTGAAGGACAAGGGCTGCTTTATCGCCTCAACAAGCATTACGTTTTGCAGACGCTAGAGCCTAACCTGTATAAACTGCTGACTCCTGATCTAAGCAAGGAGAGCATAGGCCGAAAAATTCTAGGGTGTGATAAAAAATCTTGAACCGAGGCGTGACGGCTTTGGGCAAAACCTGTTCGTTAACGGGGCAATGTTCTAGAGGCACTGAAGTGCCACATTTAACGCAGGTGAGATAGTGCTGATCTTCAGAGACCGGACGGTAGACCATTTCTCCGTTGGGCAACGTGCGAGTTTGCACTACACCCTGAAGCTGTAGATGCTTTAAGGCACGGTACACCGTCGCTAAACCCAAGTTTTGCTGCTGATGCCTCAGTTCGGCGTAGAGAGATTGAGCCGATACTTCTCGATCAAGCGCTTTCAGTAGATTGAGAATAATGGCTTGACGAGGGGTCAAATCAATTGAGGCAGACATGGTGGTTACACCCAATGAAGGAATGTTTGATTTTAAAGATGATGTCTAAACTTAATTAAGATAATGATTATCATTTTAGACTAGTATGATTCAATGTGCCAATGTCTTGAGGACTGTACTGCATGATTTTACGACCTCGCCGCCTCCGTCAGTCTGAGTCTGTCCGTCGGATGGTTCGGGAAACTCAGCTTTTGGTACAGGACTTGATCTATCCACTTTTTATTATGGAGGGTGTGGGGCAGAAGGTAGAGGTTCCTTCTATGCCTAACTGCTATCGCTATTCCCTAGATGAACTGTTGCGAGAGGTTGAGGATGCTCAGACATTGGGCATTGGGGCGATCGCACTTTTTCCGCTGATTCCCGATGCCCAAAAAGACCCCCAGGCCACCGAAAGCTGTAACCCAGAAGGACTCATCCCGAGAACGATTCGGGCCATTAAGCAGGCATTTCCAGGTCTTGTGATCATTGCTGACATCGCGCTAGACCCTTACAGCAGCTTGGGTCATGACGGGCTAATGGATGAACAAGGCCGCATCCTGAACGATCCGACGGTGGAAATATTGGCAAAGATGGCGTTGATGCAGGCCGAAGCGGGGGCAGATTGGGTTGCCCCCTCGGACATGATGGATGGTCGCGTGGGCGCTATTCGTAAGGTGCTAGATGAGGCGGGTTATGGAGATGTGTGCATTTTGTCTTACGCCGCTAAGTATGCTTCAGCTTACTATGGGCCGTTTCGAGATGCGTTGGAATCTGCACCCCGCTTTGGCGATAAGAAAACCTATCAGATGGATCCGGCGAATGCCCTGGAAGCGCTCAAAGAGGTGCGGCTGGATATTGAGGAAGGTGCCGATATGGTGATGGTGAAACCTGCCTTGGCCTATCTGGATATCATTTACCGGATTCGGCGAGAAACGTTGCTGCCTGTTGCCGCCTATAACGTGAGCGGTGAGTATGCCATGATTAAGGCAGCAGCAGGGCGCGGCTGGATTGATGAAAAAGCCGTCATTCTAGAAACGCTCACCAGCATTAAACGAGCGGGAGCAGCCCTAATTTTGACCTATTTTGCGAAGGAAGCAGCGCTGCTGCTGCGGAACTGAACCTTACGCTATCTTCTGCGAAGCCATCATCGAGAACCCCATGCAGACGGTTCTCAACACATGGAAAAGGTTTTTCAGGGACATTGATCCCACTTCAACATGTCGCCTCTCTTTCATTTGTTAAGAAACGTGTGCGGTTTCCTTGACAACGAACGCCTAGGCAATTGCAATAATTGGCAGGTACCTGTACCGTTATCAGCACAGGTGTAACCCTATTGACAACAAAGAGAGTCTTCTACTTACGTCATAAGAAGAACCCAGCCATTATTGCCAGAAGAGAGCACACTTGAATAATGACTGCTGTGATTTTATAGTGAGGCACAAGAATGATGAACCGAAAAAATCTATTGAGTCTGCTTACCCTTTCTGCCGCTGCTAGCCCCATGCTGACGCTACTGTTAATCGCGACGAAGGCTGAGGCGGTCGAACTGAAGGATATCGCCCTGTCTGCTCGTAACGTTGCTCAGGCATCCTGCGATGCGCCCACGCCCTCCAATCGTCAGTCATCAGGCTTCAGCCATCGCGGCATCCTAATTGCCTCTTCATCCATACAAACGGGGGATGATTTTGATGCAGGCTTTAGCGAAGCCGAAAGCGATGCAGCCGTTGCGCTGTTTGGGTGTGATTGTCCTGCTTGTCTTCGTTCACTGAAACAATTACAGCGTCAGTCCTTGACCTCAAAGATTTTAGGCAGTGGTAGTCAAGGCCATTGCTGGACGGCTCTCCAGAAAAGGACTTCACCTCAAGTTATCAAAGAGGTGCTCAAAACTTTAGAGTCAAAGCAGATGAATTAGTCTTAGAGAAGAGGTGATGTCCTTTTTTATCACCTCTATTTGTCTAAAATTTGATAATGATTATCGTTCTATGCAATAATGTGACAGAAAGAGGAGTCACTCATGTTGCCTTTACCCGTCACTTTAGTTGCTGGGCCATCTGGCTGTGGCAAAACAACCTGGATTCACGAACGGTTATCTGAGGCTGATTCAGCGATCTATATTGGGCTGGAGTCAGAGCTTTTGATAGATGAACGCTATCTGTCAATTTCATTCCCAAGTCTTCAGGTTATGCCCGAACCATTGCTTGAGTCCTCTATTCTTCATGAACAGATTGCTAAAGGCTTGAGAATCTATGTAGAGGTTGGGTTTTATATCGATCTTGAGCACCTGAATCTACCGTTTGACAAAGATTTATGCCATCGCATCGCGATTATTCCTCCTGGCTCTGAGACAGAGAACACTGCTTGGGCGGATGAAGTGGTGGTGGGTGCGCCCATTGATACTAGCCTTGAGGTCACGCAGGTCTGGCGATCGCCCCTCACTGGGAAAATCCTTGACCCGCCCAGCCTCGAGACCTTTTGGTACGAACTCACGCAGGGTGCCTACGGTGCAGTGCATCGGGCAAAGGGCATTTTTGACCTAGTAGATGGACGGGCGTTTTATTTCAACTATGTGGCGGGGTTGCCCAATACTCAATACGTTGAGCTGAAGGTGCCGCGTTGGTTTGAGGGACGGCCTGAGCGCTTAAGCGGGATTGAGATAACGGGAAATAATTTTGATCAGAAAGGCATTGCTGCAACCTTGAGCGATTGCGGTCTGGAAGATGCAGCGATCGCCTCCACAACCCAAACCCTTAATAGTCCTGTCCAAACCGTCACGGTCGCCTCTCATTAAAATTGTGGGGGTGGGCAATGTGGGACGGGCAGTGGGAGAAGCCACCTATACCCTGTACGGCCCTGGCACTAATCGTGTTCAGTTCCAAACCGTGCGGTATAGAAATCCTAAAGGGTTTCAGATTCTGAATCGAACTAAAACCGTCCGTTAGTAAATCCAAATTATGATTGTTGCCCAACCTCAGTCAGGCAAACTTGTGTCGAATCGCGATCCGCAAACACTGCTGAAGATCCGCTACATCTGCGCTCATGTGCTGGCAATGGGGGTGCAGACGCCCTTCCCTGAAACTAAAGTAACCATTGGCCCTTAGACAGAGACAGGCTTCTACTACGACTTTGACCGCAAAACGGACTTTACTCATCCCTTTCCCTATAAAAACTGTCGCCTTTTAAGGAGTCAAGTATGTTCATTCAACAACCTTCTAGTGTTCTAGATCTGCCCAAGCGCGGAATGCCCGTCACCATCATCACAGGATTTTTGGGAAGCGGGAAGACCACGCTTCTTAATCACATTCTAGGAAACCAGAAAGACCTCAAAATCGCCGTTTTGGTCAACGAATTTGGGGATATCAATATCGACAGTCAGCTCTTGATCTCAGTGGATCAAGACATGGTGGAGCTAAGCAATGGCTGCATCTGCTGCACCATTAACGACAGCCTAGTCGATGCCGTCTACAAAATCTTGGAGCGGAGCGACAACATTGACTACATGGTGGTAGAAACGACAGGCGTTGCAGATCCCCTTCCGATTGTTCTCACCTTCTTAGGCACGGATCTACGGGATGTTACCCGTATCGACTCAATTTTGACGTTGATTGATGTTGAGACGTTTACTCCAGACTATTTCGGTAGCGAGGCCGCTGAAAAACAGGTCACTTTTGGAGACATCATTCTGCTCAATAAAACCGACTTAGTGTCAGAAGAAAAAGTCAATGACCTAGAAAATCAAATTCGTGAAATCAAGCAGGGGGCGCGAATTTTGAGATCTGAATATGGCAAAGTCTCTCTGCCTTTAATTTTAGACGTGGGACTCTCTAAACCAGAGAAGTACTCTACCCCTGAACCTAATGCTCATCATAATCACAACCACCACGAGCATCACCACGACCACGATCATCATCATTCTGAGCATTTACAGAACGATGGATTTATCTCGGTTTCGTTTGAGAGCGATCGCCCCTTCTCTCTAAAAGGCTTTCAAGATTTTCTAGATTTTCATCTACCAGATGACGTATTCCGTGCAAAGGGACTGTTGTGGTTCAAGGAGAGTCGATTGCGATACATTTTCCAGCTCAGTGGCAAGCGCTACGACATGAAAACCGACGACTGGCCCGCAGTGCCTTCAAATCAGCTTGTCCTCATCGGTCGTAACCTCAATCCTGAACAACTTAGGGCTGATTTAACCGATTGTCTTGACCTTACAGTCACAGGGTTTGAGGCAGTCGTTTATCCCTAAAACCCCATCACAATCATACTTTCGATCACCGTTACTTGAAAAATTCTATGACGCTATCCAATCCCAATCTGCCCAGTGCCGAACGCCTTGAGTTGTCTCATCTCTGCATCATCCCAGCCCCCCTGTTTCTGATGTAGAGATGAGACAGGCCGTCCGCACCTTACTCATTGGATTGGGGGAAGACCCCGACCGCGAAGGGTTGCTCACCACATTTTACCCATCCTAGGCCGTGCTCATGTTGCCTATATCCCTAACGGCAAAGTCATTGGCCTATCTAAAATTGCCCACATTTGCGAAATGTATGGTCGCCGCCTACAGGTACAAGAACGCCTCACAGTTCAAATAGCCGATGCACTGCAAGGACTGCTCAAACCTCAAGGCATTGCCGTGGTAGGTCAACTAACGCTGTAGTGTAGAGGGGTCTCCTCCTAAGGCAACCAATAGGGCTGAATGCCGGATATAGACAGTTTTGATGCCAATGGTTCAAAATGACCCAAACCGTTAGTTTGCCTTTTGGGATCTAGCGGCAGCATCCATAAGGTTCCTCTTGTGATTGCTTGTCCAATTTCATTTTTCAAAAGACTGATGCTGGGCTGCTCAGAAGCGTCAATATCATCAAATAAAAGCTGTGAGCCATCGGGAGCAAGGCTCATATGTCCGTTGGTTTTCCCTGGTAGCCGAACCAAGGTTGTTTTGTTGCCCGTCAAAATATCAATCGTGCTGATGAAGAGTGCTGACCCGCGTTCTTCACTACGTCCTAAGCGCGTATAGAGGCAGAAGACGGTTTGATTCATCGGGTCAAACTGGGTCTTCAGGATATAGCCTGTCGTTTTTAACAGCTCTTTTTTCACCCCTTGGTTTGTAACCAAAAATAATGATCGCGTGGAATCAGGGTTGAATTCAACCATTGTGGCGGCAGAGGCATCTCTAGAAAAGCCAATCGTCATGCCTAATTGGGGCAAATATTCTGGCGGGTGAGAGTCTTTTTCTGTTGCGATGGGTACGATGTTGATGCCCTGATTTTCTGCGATCGCCACAGCACTGCCGTCAGGCGTTACCAAAAACTCCCCAGCAGCCGAATGGTTTAACGATCGAATGGGTGTATTTGGCTGCAAAACCCACAAACTCACTGGAGCATTACGCTTTCGTCCATAACGCTGGATGACAATACTTTGACCATTTGCCGACATATCAAACTTTAGAATTTGGTAGTCGCTATTATCGAGCAGCAGCTTAACCTGGGCGGTTTGTTCTTGAGAAAAACCTGTCGAAACCGTATACAGTTTTTGCTCAAAGATGCCCTGTGTCTCAGGGGTGCGCGGTATGGCTGCAAATAAAATTTGACTGCCTTCTGGATATGGTCTAAAGCTCGTCACGACTAAATTCGCTGGGGTCAAAATCTTTGTTTGCTGCCGAGTCTGATTGTGAAGCACTAGACGACCATCCTCAGCGCCACCAACCCCCAAGTAAACAAACGCGCGATCGCGGCTCTGAAACCGACCCATGAAAGGTTTCATGACAGATCGTGGAGTAGCTCCCCCTAACACCGCTTCGGATGCATTTTGTAGATCAACTCGAAACGCTTTGCCATAGGGAATCGGCTGACTGAGCGTGTAGACGAAGCGTCGTCCAGACCAGCTTGCTTTGCCAGGAAGCGGTGGCTCAATATGAAGATTAGCCGCTACGCTTTGCCAGTTCATGGGACGGTTAAAGGTCAGAATAAAGGCTGTATTTTCTGCCCCAACTTGTTTGCTCTGCCAGCTAAAGTCTTTGACTTTTGAATGGGTGCTATCTCCGCCATAGAGCAAAATCCCGATGGGTAAAGCCAACACCAAAATAGCCATCAAGGCCACAACATCTAAGGGTTGTGGAAAACGTTTTGACGTAACACCTTGCGCTAGAAATTTGAAAACCAATAGAAAACCTACCTGAATAGATCCGGCAAATACCCTTGAGGTACTCAGAACTCAGGCATTTATTATCTCTGAAATTCACCTAGATGACTGACTTTTTGTAGGCTGAATTTTACTAAAAACGATCTTAAGCTTATTCAAGCGCGTCACCCTGCTATCTCCGCAACACGGTAGGAAAAGACGCCGAATCAGTATGATTGTAGGATTATGCCTTGAATGCTCTAATGGTTACGCATGAGCCAACCCAACCCGCCTCGTTCAAAAACAGTCTTGACCAACCTTACACGGGTGGTTCAGAACCTCCAAGAACGCGTTCATTTTTCTAAACTCATTCTGCGCAAAGATGCCAGAGTGCCAGAACTGTGGATCCAAGAGCCTGGGACAGAAGAAGCCAAGGTTTATCCCCTGCTGGGCGATCGCTACACCATTGGGCGCAGTTCCAAAACCAGCGACATTGTGGTGCGTAACCCCATTGTCAGCCAACTCCACGCCACCCTTAAGCGTGACCCCAAACATCGGAGGGTGTTTACCCTCCGCGATGAACAATCCACCAACGGCATTTTTCGCAATCGCCGTCGAGTCAAGACCTACGAACTGTTCCATAAAGATGTTTTAACCCTCGGCCCACCCGACCTAGAAGCGGCGGTACGGGTTCAGTTTATGGATCCTCCTCCGCTACCTGTCAAGCTGCTGCGCTATGCCCTATACGGCATTAGCGGTTTGTTTGGGGCAGCTAGCATTGGTACGGCGATCGCCTGGCAAAATATCCCCGTCAACCCCCTGCCCGCCTCCCAACAAGGCCCCGTGGTGGTTATGGCCCGTGACCAAACCCCACTCGTACAAGTGAGGTTACAAGGACACATAGAGCTAAAAAACCTCTCAGACTACTCTCCCCATGTCATTCAGGCGCTGCTCGCCTCAGAAGACAGTCGCTATTACTGGCACCCTGGGGTAGATCCTCTGGGCATCGGACGGGCGGTGTTCACGAACGTTTCGGGGGGTAGCCTGCAAGGGGGCAGTACCCTCACCCAACAGCTTGCCCGTAGCCTATATCGAGGTTACGTGGGCACGGAAGATTCTTTAGGCCGTAAGGGACGAGAGGCCATGGTTGCCCTGAAGTTAGAGGCATTCTATAGCAAAGATTTTTTGCTGCTGAACTATCTCAACAAGGTTTATCTAGGAGCCTATGCCAGCGGCTTTGAGGATGCGTCTCAGTTTTACTTTGGCAAGGCCGCCAAAAATCTCAGCATTTCTGAAGCCGCAACCCTCGTGGGTATTTTGCCTGCCCCCAATAGTTTTAATCCCGTTCAAAACTATAATGCTGCCATTCAATATCGGGATCGCGTGATCTCCCGCATGGCTGAGCAAGGTCGTATTTCCAATGAGGAAGCGTCCCAAGCACGGCGATCGCGCATTGAGATTAGCCCCAAGGCTAAGGCGCAGCTTCAGAGTGCGATCGCCCCTTACTACTACAGCTATGTCTTTGACGAGCTTGAACAGTTGCTGGGCAAAGACCTGGCCCAAGAAGGCAATTTTATTGTTGAAACCGCCCTAGATCCTAGGGTGCAAGCCAAAGCAGAATCTGCCCTCAGCAACACCATTGACAACGAAGGTTCCGCCTCTGGGTTTTCCCAAGGGGCGCTGGTGACAATGGACTTTCATAAGGGTGAAATTTTAGCGATGGTGGGGGGTAAAGACTATCGCAAAAGCCAGTTTAACCGCGTCACTCAAGCCTTACGTCAGCCTGGATCTACCTTTAAACTCTTCACCTACACCACAGCCCTAGAAGACGGCATCTCCCCCAACGAATCGTTCTCTTGTGACCCAGTGGATTGGGATGGACAGCTATTTTCGGGTTGCTCCAATGGTGGGAGCGTTTCTCTGACCATGAACACAGGGGTAATGCTGTCTGAGAATCCCATCGCCTTGCGGGTGGCTCAGCGGGTGGGACTTAGCCGCATTATTCAGACGGCTCGACGTTTAGGGGTCAAGTCAACCCTTAAACCAGTCCCTGGACTTGTCCTAGGCCAGAGCGAGTCTACGCTGCTGGAGATGTCCCGCGCCTATGCGGTGGTGGCAAATCAGGGCCGTCAAGTACCGCCCATGGCCATTCGCAAAATCCTGGACGCAGGGGACTGCAAATCACTTCAGAACCTCCAAACCTGTCGGGTGATTTATGACCATCAACAGGATTTGCAACAAGGTCTTCAGCCCCTCACGCCAGAGGTTGCCAATGGGATGACCCAACTCTTAACGGGGGTCGTGCGCTCTGGGACAGGACGCGCCGCTAGCCTAGGCTTAGGGGAAGCAGGCAAAACAGGCACCACCAATGACAACCGCGACCTTTGGTTTATTGGGTTCATCCCCAACCAAAACCTCCTGACCGGAATCTGGTTGGGCAATGACGACAATAAGCCAACCTACGGCAGCAGCGGGCAAGCGGCGGGCCTGTGGGGAAGATTCATGAGAACAATTTTGTAAAAATTAGAGCTTTGTTAACTCACGTAAAGAAAGTAAATGTTATATAAAGAGATGTAAGCTTTAACGAACATGGTTTCTGGAGCACCAATTGTGGAAGAGCAGTCAACGCTCGTCGCCGAAGTCGATGTTCAAAAATTGGTTCTGATGCTGCTGGCCTTCATTGCGGTTGCCATCGTGGCAGTGGCAGGCGTGTACTACTGGCAACATTCTGATCCCTATGTGCAGGCAGTGGAGTCCATTCATGGGGATGCGGTGCGGGGTAATGCCATTTTTCAAATGAATTGTGCAGGCTGTCACGGAACGCTGGCGACCGGAAAGGTGGGGCCAAGTTTACTGAAGGTGTCGAGTCGGCGATCGCCCCTTAGCCTGATTGACCAAGTCACCAGTGGAAACACCCCCCCCATGCCAAAGTTTCAGGCCAGCCCTACAGAAATGGCAGATTTGCTGAGCTATCTTAAAACGCTGTAGACGAGCGATTAGCGAAAATTCATTCTGTGCCCTATTTCTTCTTCTTGCTTTGGGTAAATGCCTTCGTTCCTCGTCCAAAGCCCACGGTCGATTCTCTAAGTTTGGTCGCTTTAGCCCCGAGGTGTTCAGCATCTACATGGTTGCGGAGGTCATACACTTCAGAGCGAGTGATCAATCCCAATGCAAGCTGCACCTCTATCCAATCACCAGGAATTGAAGTGTCTACACGGTTGGCGGAGAAGATCACTTTCATTAAGGGTGCGGCTTCAATAGCCTCAAGGTCTATGAGCGAACAGATGAGTGCCCCGTTCAGCTCTCGACCGTTTTTAGAGGATCGCTCCAACTGTTGAACCAACATACTGACACATTCGTCGCGGGCGGAAGGATGTTGTTGTCCAATTTTGACCAGAGTCTCTGCACTCATCCATCTAGACGAAAACAGTTTGTTCGGAGTCGCCAAATATTCAGCCGTTGCCGGAATAGCAGATGGCCCTATCAATGCAAAAACGTCGGGTATCTCTTCTCGAAACCAGTCACTATCATCCATTGCGTTGAAAATTGATATGAGGGGATTGATCGCGGCTTCGGCTCTTAGTTGACCCAGAGAGCGCCAGGCATGGATGGGTGCCCAGACCTCTAAACTCTCAGAATCAGCCCAATTCAATCCTGGATCTGTAGCCATGCGGATCAGCTCTGGAATATCTGCTGCTGTCCAATTAAATTGCGTCAGATAATCAGGCCACTTGTGTATCTGTGTTTCTCCGAGGCTGAGGAGTGCATCGACTGGAGCACAGTAAGTTGTTTGAACCATCGCCTTTTATTTTTCCTTGGGTGAACTTTACTGAACAGACCAGATCAACTTCATCATTACATCTCAAAAATCTAGGCCATCTCCATCGCCTGAATCCCAAGATAGCCCATCGTCTGCCGTTACGTCTGATGCGAAGTCAATGCCTCTATTCATGGAGGCATTGACTTCGCATTGGGCTGACTGGACAATTACAAGAATTTTATCAATGGCATTTCTTGTCATTTAATGTCATTTGTGCGACCATCGTAGGGAAAGGAGGTGCCCTATGCAAAGTATGAATATTTCTCTGCCGGAACCCTTGAAACAATTTGTTGATGGTCAGATCTCTACTGGTCGCTACAGCAGCGCCAGTGAATATGTGCGCGAACTGATCCGTGCTGACGAGAAGCGGAAGGCCGAAGAATGGCTTGAAGCCAAGCTTCTGGAAGGGCTGAACAGTTCAGAGAGTGAATTGACGGCAGCGGATTGGAGCAGCATCCGCCAAGACGCTCTGGCTAAGATAGAAGCCAGAAAGAAGCAGCGCTAATGCCACAAGTCACACAGCGGCAGATTGCCAACCGTATTCACACCACCCTAATCCTTACGAAAGTCACCTATGCAGTTGGAGCGTTAACGTTACAATCAGTAAGAATTTCTTCACAATGATGCTATGGCTCGTCGCCCCGACGCTTCCGCTTCAAATCACAACACATCAGCGCTGCCGCCTAAAAGTGAGCCAATGATCCGCATTCGCGGCGCACGGCAGCATAACCTCAAAAACTTAGACCTGGATTTACCCCGCGATCGCCTCATCGTCTTCACAGGCGTATCCGGCTCCGGCAAATCCTCCCTGGCCTTCGACACCATTTTTGCCGAAGGTCAGCGGCGCTATGTCGAATCTCTCAGCGCCTATGCCCGTCAGTTCTTGGGCCAGGTGGATAAGCCCGATGTAGATGCCATAGAAGGCTTAAGCCCCGCCATCTCCATCGACCAAAAATCGACCTCCCACAACCCGCGCTCAACGGTGGGAACCGTTACGGAAATTTATGACTATCTGCGACTGCTCTATGGTCGGGCAGGGGAGCCGCATTGTCCGATCTGCGATCGCCAAATTTCCCCCCAAACCATTGACCAGATGGTCGATCAGGTCATGGCACTTGAGGATCGAACGCGATTCCAGATTTTGGCTCCAGTGGTGCGGGGCAAAAAAGGCACCCATCGCAAACTGCTGTCTGCACTGACTGCTGAAGGGTTTGTGCGGGTGCGAATCAATGGCGAAGTCCGAGAGCTAACCGACAACATCGAGCTAGACAAAAATCTCAAGCACAACATTGAGGTAGTGGTAGACCGCCTCATCCAAAAAGAGGGCATTGAAGAACGCTTGGTCGATTCTCTCAGTACCGCACTCCGACGGGCCGAGGGCATCGTCATGATTGAACTCTTGGGCGAGGATGCTGCGAAAAGCAATGTGATTGCGTTCCCTCAGCCGGAGCTAAAGGCAGCAGAAGCGGTGGGCAGCTATGAAGGCCAGCCCCCCGAGGCAGAATCTGCGGCAAATCCGCTCCTGGTTTTTTCTGAAAACTTTGCCTGCCCTGAACATGGGGCGGTGATGGAGGAGCTTTCCCCTCGATTGTTTTCCTTTAACTCACCCTATGGTGCCTGTGCCGATTGTCATGGGTTAGGCAGTCTTCAGGTGTTTTCGGCAGATTTGGTGGTGCCAGATCCATCGCTGCCTGTGTATGCGGCGATCGCCCCTTGGTCAGAGAAAGACAACACCTACTACTTTTCCGTGCTTTATAGCGTGGGGCAAGCCTTTGGATTTGAGATCCAAACCCCCTGGGAAAAACTCACCCCAGAACAGCAGCACATTGTGCTCCACGGTGCGCCAGAACCCATTTATATGGAGGTGGACTCTCGCTACCGCAAATCCGAGGGCTACCACCGTAAATACGAAGGCGTTCTGCCCCTGCTCGATCGCCAGTACAAAGAAGCCTCCTCTGATCTGTACAAGCAAAAACTAGAACAATACCTCGTCAGTGAACCCTGCGAAGTCTGTCACGGCAAACGCCTCAAGTCCGAAGCCCAGGCCGTGCGGATTGGGCAATACCGTATTACCGACCTGACCGAAGCCTCCATCCGCGAAACTCTGCACCGCATTGAAACCCTTGATTTAACCTCACGTCAGGCGCAGATTGGGGACTTAGTCCTGCGGGAAATCAAAGCCCGCCTCAAGTTTTTGCTTGATGTAGGACTCGACTACCTCACCCTCACCCGCACCGCCATGACCCTCTCCGGCGGCGAAGCCCAGCGCATTCGCCTTGCCACCCAGATTGGAGCCGGACTGACAGGCGTGCTCTACGTCCTCGACGAACCCAGCATTGGACTCCACCAGCGCGATAACCATCGCCTCCTCAATACCCTCACCAAACTCCGAGACTTGGGCAACACCCTCATTGTGGTCGAACACGATGAAGACACTATTCGCGCCGCTGACTACATCGTCGATATTGGCCCTGGAGCCGGAATCCACGGCGGAAAAATTATTAGCGAAGGCAGTTTAGAAAACCTGCTCAAAGCGCCTGACTCCCTAACCGGAGCCTATCTCTCAGGACGGCAAACCATCGAAACCCCAGCCGAACGGCGCAGCGGCAATGGACGAAAACTCCAGCTTACAAACGCCTATCGCAACAACCTCAGAAACGTCGATGTTGACATTCCCCTTGGCAAACTAGTGAGCATTACAGGGGTATCGGGTTCCGGCAAATCAACGCTCATGAATGAGCTGCTGTATCCGTCCCTTCAGCATCATTTTGGACAAAAGGTACCGTTCCCTAAAGAGCTGGATCAGCTTACGGGTTTAAATGCCCTAGACAAAGTGATTGTGATTGACCAATCCCCCATTGGCAGAACGCCACGCTCCAATCCCGCCACCTACACGGGCGTATTTGACGCAATCCGCAATGTCTTTACCGAGACGGTAGAGGCCAAAGTGCGGGGCTACAAGGCCGGACAGTTTTCCTTCAACGTAAAAGGGGGTCGCTGCGAAGCCTGTAGCGGACAGGGCGTCAACGTGATCGAAATGAACTTTCTGCCCGATGTCTATGTCCAGTGCGAGGTCTGCAAAGGGGCGCGCTATAACCGCGAAACCCTCCAAGTTAAGTACAAAGGCAAATCGATCGCCGATGTGCTGAGTATGACCGTCGAAGAAGCCCTAGATTTTTGTCGCAATATTCCCAAGGCAGAGGTGCGCCTCCAAACCCTGGTGGATGTAGGGCTAGGCTATGTCCGGGTAGGGCAGACGGCTCCCACACTGTCTGGTGGTGAAGCACAACGAGTCAAGCTCGCAACGGAGCTATCCAAACGCGCTACTGGAAAAACCCTATACCTGATTGATGAACCCACCACGGGACTGTCTTTCTACGATGTCCACAAGCTGCTGGACGTGATCCAGCGCTTGGTGGACAAAGGCAACTCTGTACTAGTGATTGAGCACAACCTAGACGTGATTCGCTGCTCAGACTGGGTAATTGACCTGGGGCCAGAAGGAGGCGATCGCGGCGGTGAAATCGTAGCCTTTGGCACACCAGAGACTGTTGCACAAGTGGCAGAATCCTATACAGGTCAGTACCTCAAACAGGTGTTGGCACTCCACCCTCCCAAAGTGGTGGCGGTGGCTAGCTCAGCCTCGTCAAAACAGTCCAAGCCCTCGTCTGTCAAGTAGAGATGTGTTTAAAACAAAACATGGCGAAATTTTAAGATCGTGCTCTAGATTGCAATCTTTTTGACTTAAAACGGGTATTTTAGAGGTTCTGCTAACACAAACCCATCCTCTTATACCATTGCCTTTTCTCTAAAAATAAGTCTAAATTAACTAACGCTTTGGGTGTGATGATATGTCCTTGTCTGAATCCTTTGACCCTGACGCCTTCCTCGACGGCTTGCCTCTGACCCAACCCTGGTTTTCTGGAGGCTCCCTCCCACCCGTGTCCCCCGACCCTGCGTCTGAGATGACCGAGGTCAGTCAGCCCTATCTGCATTGGCAAGATCATCTACTGCCGCTGTCCTGTGTCTCTCAAGAAGATAATTTAACAGTGCTACGCCTTGAGCTGGAAACCGCACATCAGCTTTTACAGTATCAGCAGTCTGCCATTGACACCCTCTCTGAGCAACTCACTAACCGCGAACTCACCCTTCAACATACTCAAGATGAGTTATCCACGGTACAACAAACCGCTCATCAGCAAACGTCTCAAATTACAGAGCTTGGAGCCATTTGCCGCGACCTAAAAATGCAGTTACGGCGTCAACAGCAGCGCGTTCTGCAATATCGTGACCTCCTCAAAACCGCTCAGGTCGAGAGTTATACACCGCCCTCTATGGTTCCAACGCTTTCAGAGCCTGTTGTTGCTTTTGGGTATAACTCAATCACAATCGAGGCATATTCCCCCAAATCTGTTTCAAAATCTCCCCCTGTCAGTGCTTGGTCTGCCCCAGAGTCCATTGATTTAACAGGCCCGCTGGCGTGCTATCGCGAACTTGCAACCATTCGGATGACCACAACACGCATTCGACTTGAGACCAAGCCATCACGGCCCGCTCAGCAGAGCTTACCCGCCCCTCAATCTACACCTACTAGGCAGACTGAAGCTAAGAACAATACATCTACGGGTTCGACCTTTATGGTTGAGCTGCCCAGTTTTACCAGAACTTCGCCATAAACCGTCTATTATCTTTACCCTTAGATTTTGAAGATAAGCTACATCGGCCCTTTGGCTTGATGTAGCTTCTTTGTTTGTTATAGACTTACAGCCTATGCACGGGCGTACTCGGTTATCAGTAAGGTTCTTTTATGTGTGGAATTGTTGGCTACATTGGCCCTAAGCAAGCAAGTCAAATTCTCCTTTCTGGGCTGCAAAAGCTCGAATATCGCGGGTACGACTCGGCAGGCATTGCCGCGCTGTGGGAAGGGAATCTTCACTGCATTCGAGCCAAGGGTAAGCTGCATCACTTAGCCGAAAAACTAGAGACTTGGGAGTATCCGGCCTCCGTGGGCATTGGTCATACGCGCTGGGCAACCCACGGCAAACCTGAAGAGTACAATGCCCATCCCCACCGCGATGAAGCAGAACGGCTAGCGGTGGTTCAAAACGGCATTATCGAAAACTATCGTGAGTTACGAGAAACCCTCAAACAAAAGGGATATACCTTTCGTTCTGAAACCGATACCGAAGTGATTCCCCATCTCATTGCGGATCACCTGAAGCATCTCGATCAGACCAGTAAGGGGTTAGGCGGTTCTCTACTGATGGAAGCGGTATCTTTAACCGTCAATGAGCTTCAGGGGGCCTTTGCGATCGCCGTCGTTTCTGCTGACTTCCCCGACGAAATTATTGTGGCGCGTCAGCAGGCTCCTCTAGTGATTGGCTACGGCAACGGCGAGTTTTTCTGCGCCTCGGATACCCCAGCCCTGATTCAATACACCCAGATTATTCTGCCCCTCGAAAATGGGGAAATTGCAAGATTGACCGTAGATGGAGTGCAGGTGTTTAGCTTTGGGGGCGATCACCTCCGCAAAACCCCCAGAACCCTGAACTGGAACCCTGTGATGGTTGAAAAACAGGGGTTTAAACACTTCATGCTCAAAGAAATCTACGAGCAGCCTGGGGTCGTTCGCACCTGTCTAGAAACGTACCTCGAAGAATCTTGGCAGGTTGATTCTAAAAACAGTCCCGTTCGGCTCAACCTGCCCAAAGCGCTATATGCCGACTTAGAGCATATCCACATTCTGGCCTGCGGTACGAGCTGGCACGCCGCTCTCGTGGGCAAGTATCTGCTCGAACAGGTGGCAGGAATTCCGACCCAAGTGCATTATGCCTCAGAGTTTCGCTACGCCCCCTCCCCCCTCACCCCCAATACCCTCACCATTGGCGTAACCCAATCAGGAGAAACCGCCGATACCTTGGCGGCACTGGAGCTAGAGAAAAAGCGCCGAGGCGATCGCACTGATGCCTATCGCCCGCGTTTATTGGGTATTACCAACCGCACGGAAAGCTCCCTTGGACGCATGGTACCTGACCTCATCGATACCCATGCGGGCATTGAAATTGGTGTGGCTGCCACCAAAACCTTTATCGCCCAACTCATTGCGTTTTATTTGCTGGCCTTGGATTTAGCCCACTATCGCAAAGCCCTCCCAACCTCACGGATGCTTGAAATTCTGGATGGATTGCGTCTGTTACCTGCCCTTGTAGAACAGGTCTTGGAAATTCAAGAGCGCTACGTCGAAACCCTAGCCCATAATTTTTTAGATACTAAAGACTTTATCTTTTTGGGACGCGGAATTAACTTCCCCATTGCCCTAGAAGGTGCCCTTAAGCTCAAGGAAATTAGCTACATCCACGCTGAAGGCTACCCCGCTGGTGAAATGAAGCACGGCCCGATCGCCCTACTGGATGCGAAGGTGCCCGTGGTGGCGATCGCCATGCCAGGCACAGTCTTTGAAAAGGTACTCTCCAATGCCCAAGAAGCCCGCGCCCGTGATGCCCAACTCATTGGGGTCACGCCCATGAACGAGCAGGAAGCCCAAGAAACCTTTGATACCCTCCTACCCGTCCCCGAAATTGATGAGCTATTATCCCCTGTCTTGACCGTCATTCCGCTTCAGTTACTGGCCTATCACATTGCCGCCTTACGCGGACTTGATGTAGATCAGCCTCGGAATTTAGCAAAATCGGTCACGGTAGAATAGATTGATATCAATTCTGGTCTAAGTCCATTACACCCTGTAGGGGCGCAAGGCCTTGCGCCCCTACGAGTGACTAGAGATAGAGCGTGAATTTTCCCTTCATAGATCTAGGGCAAAGCCATGATCCTTCAACTCCCATCCCCCCAGACAGATGCCCCATTGATCACATGGGAAGCTCTTCCAGCCAATTTTGTTTTACCCGATGACCCTGTGGAAAATCATCAGCAACCGTTACTTGCCGCTGCGCTCACTGATGCCCTTGGTGCGGCTGGATACATCCAACCCGAAATGCTGATTGTCTCTAATTTTGGGCTAGTGGCAACGGTCAACAAGAAGATTGTTGTGAAGGCTCCCGATTGGCTGTACGTCCCCCAAGTCAATCGGATTGCCCAAAACATAGTGCGCCGGAGCTATACCCCCAATCTAGAAGGTGAACCCGTGGCGATCGTCATGGAGTTTCTCTCCGATGAAGAAGGCGGCGAACTCTCGGTTCGGTCAACCCCGCCCTACGGTAAACTCCACTTCTATGAACAAATCTTGCAGGTACCCACCTATGTCACCTACGATCCCTACGAATCTAGGCTAGAGGTTCGTTGTTTGCAGGATGGACGCTATCGGATACAGTTTCCTAATGATGAGGGACGAGTCTATATTCCAGAACTTGATCTGTGGCTGGGTCTTTGGACAGGAGAACGACTTTTTAACACCATGATTTGGCTGCGTTGGTGGGACAACAGCGGTAATTTACTATTGTGGAGTGCAGAGCAAGCAGCACAAGAGCGTTTACGGGCAGAGCAGGAACATCAACGAGCAGAACAGGAGTGCCAACGAGCAGAGCAGGAACGCCAACGAGCAGACGCATTGGCAACAAAGTTACGTGAGCTTGGGATTGACCCAGATCAACCCTGACCCAATCATCAAAGTGTGGTTTGCGTCGAGTAAACTCTTCCTGTGAACACCTGTATCCAAAGAAATGCGCCGCATCACTGCGGCGCATTTTTTATTCTGAAGCCCTAAGAATCAAGGCTCTTAGCCAGCCCAGCCTTTATCAGCTTGAGATAAAACATAAGCTGCTACATTGGCAATTTCATCAGCACCTAAACGACCACCAAAAGCAGGCATCGCGTTCTTACCATTGGTAACTTGGGTCGTAATGGCATCAGCAGAATACATCGAAAACTGCTCTAGCGCTTCTTTCTTAAGCGTTTTGTTGGCCATTACAACGTTGTTGCCGCCCATGTGGCAAGCAGCACAATTTGCACTAAATACCTTTGCACCCAATGCAGCATCTGCTGCAAGGGCAGGACTGCCTAAGGCCAAGGTCAAAAATGAAACCGCCAAGAGAATAACAGATAATAGCTTTTTCAATGGGTTCTCCTCGAAAACAAAATGCGACAGCAATTTAAAATTCAATTTCTTAATGGGCTGCTTTAACCAAGGATAAACCCCTAAATCAGCCCAAGAAAGCAATCTATAATCTATTTTAAGATGCTCCAGACCTGATTTTGATGTTTAGCTCGACAAAGTTTAGGTTACAGTTCTTAAAATTTTTCTGTTCCCCAACCCGGAGCAACATCTGCCGCCCTTAACACAAAGGCCGCCAGATTTTCTAACTCTCCTGTGGTTAACCAGCGCTCAGATACTACTCGACATCCAAAGCCAAAGTCTTGGCCGTCGTAGGTCAGCGGTTCACGCTGAAATGCGACTAAAGCCGTAATGTTGTCGCGGGGCGGTGTTGCGCCCTTTAGATCTTCAGTAGATAAAGATACTAAAGGATTTGGCAACGTTGAACCACCCACGTGACAATTGACGCAGTTTGCTTCAAATAGACGCTTACCGACAGATAAGTCGCTTGCAGTAAAAGAGCGTGATTCACCGGCCTGATTCAAGGATAAACTAATCGGCTCGGAAGCTTTGAGATAGCCCAGCACATAGGGGTCAATCTCCACCGCTCTAGCAATGTCAGGCGCACTAAAAACGCTCAACAGTAATAGACTGATGACCCCAAGCCAGCGTAAGCAAACGGACTTTAGCATTGTTTAATCTAAAACCAGCGGATCTAAAACTTGTCAAGGGGTAAACGGGAAAGATTGGACTTGAGCTTAGTAGTAAATTTTACCGCCGCCCCATTTGTCGCCCAAGATTTTAGGCTGAACCAAAACATAGCCGCCTATGATCTTGAGTTGATCATCGCTTAGGTTGCGCATCTTAGGGAAGATGTCTGAACTCTTAAGGCTGGGGTGAATTTCAGCAATTGAATCTTCGCCATCATAGGTCATAGGATCTTTCATAAAGCTGACTAGGCTTTCAATGTTATCCCGACGGGGGTTAGCAAGGGCTAAGGTTTCTGGTTCTAGGCCAACGCTAGGGTTGGTTTTAGTCACACCACCCACATGACAACTTGCGCAAGTTGCATCAAAAAGTTTGCGACCGTCATCAAATTGTTTGCGGGTTAGGGTAATGGTGTCTCCGCTCTCATTCAGAGCGACTGTTCGGGTGAGCGCATCGAGTTCTGCCGCTTGAGCAACGCCCGTCCAGAGCTGGAATGTAAAGAATACTGCGGCCACCACTAGCCCAAAGTATCGTCTCAACATAGTTCTCCTTTCAATTTCCTCAGTGAATCAAGCTCTCAACACAGATTTAAGATTTGTCAGATTGTAAATCTAACGGGGAGACACAGGCTCACTCAAAAAGTGGGCACTGTGGTTAACTGCCATCGGTTTCAATGTCATTGCTTTCCTTAATATCATGCCATTGCAGGGTATGTTTCCCAAAGTTACCGATGGGGAAAATTGAGCAGTCCCGCAGCCTTGAAGACGCAGAATGGTTTTATACCAAGGTGTTTAGGGCTGATTACAGGGTTGTACTGTTTCTTTAAGCAAGGGTAACAGCGGGTTGATGAAGCAAAATCAGTCGTTCAAGGGTTGTTTTGAGCTGGGTACGAGGCACGATCGCATCCACAAAACCATGCTCTAGCAAATATTCTGAGGTCTGAAAGTTTTCGGGCAATTTTTCACGGAGGGTTTGTTCAATCACACGCCGCCCTGCAAATCCAATGGTGGCTTTTGGCTCCGCCAGAATAATGTCCCCCAGCATGGCAAAGCTGGCAGTGACGCCACCCATGGTGGGATGGGTCAAAAGCGGGATATAGAGCAGGTGCTGATCACGATGGCGGTCAAGGGCTGCGGAGATTTTTGCCATCTGCATCAAACTCAGCAATCCTTCTTGCATTCTGGCACCTCCAGAGGCGCAGACGATAATGACGGGGAGGCCATGCTGGGTGGCACACTCAATGAGGCGAACGAGCTTTTCCCCGACGACTGAACCCATGCTGCCAGCCATGAAGCTAAAGTCCATCACGCCCAGCGCAATGGGGAGTCCGTTGAGTTTGCCAACGCCGGTCTGAACTGCGTCCGATAGTTCGGTTTTGTCTTGGTAGTCCTTGAGGCGATCGCCGTAGGGTTTGCGGTCTTTAAACTTCAGCGGATCACAGGAGACCAGGGTCTCATCCATCGGCGACCAGGTGCCCGAGTCTATGAGCTGGGCAATGCGCGTATGGCTCCCAACCCGAATATGGTGGTCGCACTCCACACAGACCATCTGGTTTGCCTTCAGATCTTTGGAGTAGGTCAACACGCCACAGGACTCACACTTCGTCCATAGGCCATCCGCAATCTCTCGTTCTGGCTGGGCTTGGGATGCCGGCGTTGTTTTCTGACGATTTGCAAACCAGTCTAGTAAAGACATCTACCTTTAGGGTTCCTTGGAAATGACCTGATTAAGAGTATTGTAGAGTCTCGCTGGAACTGCTTCAAACCAGCACCTTACAAAATCCGAGATTCGGTTTGCACTTACCTGTATTGAACGGTGCAGCTAGCGCAAGAAGATTCTTCAAAAAAGTTTAGATAGAACTGCTTTGGGATAAAAAATCACGCTCAAGACTTGGGCACTCTAAATACATAGAAGTGATTTGATCGAGTATGGGGGTTCAATCCGTGCAAATGTTTCGCCAGGTGTTAAAAAGTGATTTCCCAGTTTGGGATTTTTTAAATCAGCGTGTCTTTGATTCAGAGGCTCAGTTCCTCAGTCCAACCGAGTTCCAGAAACAGCATCGCATTGCTCGCTTGGAAAGCTGCTTGACGCTGACCTGCCAAGATCGCGACAAACAACATCCTTTTAGCTAAAAGGAACGCTTTATTAAGGCGTTTGCCTCAGGTTCTGGTTGGGCTTAAGAAGCATTTAGCCCGTTATACCAACGGTTTTACATTATTTTACGGTGTCCCCAGTCCATAGGATCCCTGGGGGAGTGATAGAATGGGTAGCAACAGCATTACGCCGAACATATTGCCGGACTTAATGTGTTGTTGCCCAACGTCACTTGAAATTAATTAAGGATTAAGGAAATCTGGGTTATGAATTCTGGGTCTAGGTCTTCAAGACTGATTGAGATCCAATTTTCTAGCGATTTGTCTCCGAACCTCAGTTAAGAGTGGCGATGGGTGCTACGTTTTTTGTTGCAACCGTCATCCCTGCACCCGTTCTCATGGTTAACACGCTCCCGACCGTACCTGTCCACGCAAAGCGCTCTAAAGTTGAAGAGCTGAAGGAAAAAAGTAACTATCTACGTGAGCCTGTACTCAGCGAACTCAAGCTTGATACAACCCACTTCAGCGACGATGCGATTCAAATTCTGAAGTTCCACGGCTCTTACCAGCAGGACAACCGAGATAATCGGGTCAAGGGTCAAGAGAAAGACTACTCGATGATGCTGCGGACTCGCAGTCCAGGTGGGTTTATTCCACCAGAGCTTTATCTGACCTTAGATAAGCTGGCGGATACCTATGGCAACGGAACCCTACGGGCGACGACACGCCAAGGGTTTCAGCTTCATGGCGTCTTAAAGCAGAACCTGAAGGCCACCATTGCTGAAATTGTCCACAATATGGGTTCGACCTTAGGGGCCTGCGGCGATCTCAATCGCAACGTGATGGCTCCTCCGGCTCCCTACAAAAATCGGCCTGAGTATGAGTATGCTCTGGACTATGCCAACCGAATTGCGGATCTATTGACACCGCAGTCCGGTGCTTACTATGAAATTTGGCTGGATGGGGAAAAGGCAATTTCTGCCGAAGAACATCCAGAGGTGAAGACTGCGCGTCTGCGGAATATTCATCACAGCAATCTCTCTAGTCCGAAGGAGCCGATCTACGGGGAGCAGTATATGCCCCGTAAGTTCAAGATTGCGGTGACGGTACCTGGGGATAATTCTGTTGATATTTATATCCAGGATATTAGCCTCATTGTCATGACCAGTCCTGAT
>JANLSD010000059.1:0-3295 GCA_031362245.1 Acaryochloridaceae cyanobacterium OTE_25_metabat_464
TTGGCAGGTGTTGCCTGCGGGAGAAGGCTTGCGGGCCTTGCGCTATCAGCAGTTGCGCGATCGCCTTTCTGTAGAAGGCATTTTTGACCCTGAGCATAAACGGCCGATTCCTTTGCATCCTCAAGTGATAGGGGTGGTGACGTCTCCACAAGCTGCGGCGTGGGGAGATATCCAGCGCACCCTGAAGTCTCGATATCCTGGGCTGCGGGTGTTGTTTTCTCCCAGCGCCGTTCAGGGAGACCAAGCGCCGGATTCGATTGTGCAGGCGATCGCCCGACTTGAAGCAGATGGTCGAGCTGAGGCAATCATTTTGGCGCGGGGTGGGGGAGCCTCTGAGGATTTAGCCTGTTTTAACGACGAGCGGGTGGTACGGGCGATTTTCTCCTGCTCCATCCCAATTATTTCTGGCATTGGACACCAGCGCGATGAATCCTTGGCGGATCTCGCTGCGGACTATTTTGCTCACACGCCTACGGCTGCGGCTGCCTCGGCAGTACCCAGTTTGGACGATCTTCAGATTCTCCATCAAGAGCGCCAAGTTCGTTTGACCCAGTGCGTAGAAGCCAGGGTCTTAGACGTTCAAAATACGTTACAGACCCTTCAGGTCAGGCTTCAACGCATCCATCCTGAGCGCATTTTGAAGCAAGAATTGAGTAAGGTGTCCAGCTATCGGCTCCGGCTGTTGCAGGCGACCCGCTATCGACTGCGATCGCACCAACAGCATCACCAGTTCCTCCAGGAAAAGCTGGCAACGCTGGATCCCCGTGAAGTGCTGAGGAGAGGCTATGCGATCGCCCGTACCCTGGATGGCCCGATTGTCCGCAGTTCCACTCATCTGAAAAAAGGACAAAAGCTCACGCTACAGTTAGCCGAAGGCTCTGTTCGGGTTAGTGTGACCCAAATTGCTCCCCTTGAACCTTTGCTTCAGGATCAAACCCTATGAGTTCGTCTTCCAAACTACCTTTGAACCCTCCCCCAACAGATGATTGGCGCTATGAAACCGCTGTGGCTGAGGTGGAATCGATTATTAGTCAAATTGAGTCTGGTGAACTTGAGCTAGAGGATGTGTTTGAGCAGTTTACCCAGGCCGTGACCTATTTAAAGCAGTGCGAAACCTTTTTGACGGAGCGGCAGGCTCAGGTGGATTTGCTTGTTGAAACCCTTGACGATTCTCCGGCGTAGAAAGCATACCTGAGTCACCGCTCAAAAATCGATTTATCAATAATGCATATCTTTGGTCAAAAGTTGCCGGATAATGAACCGATACAATGCATCGGTTTTAGTGTGGTTTACTGCCTTGGCTGATGCGGCTGGATTCTTTATCACTGTTTCCATGACACAAACTCAACCCTCCGCAGACCCAAAACTGAGCTTCGGCACCAAGCTGGCCTACGGAGCCGGAGACTTAGGCCCCGCGATTACAGCCAATGTGATTGCGGTGTTTCTGCTCATTTTCTTTACCAATGTGGCAGGGCTAAAACCAGGCATGGCAGGCAGCATTTTGCTGATCGGCAAAGTTTGGGATGCCGTCAACGATCCAATTATTGGCGTATTGAGCGATCGCACTCGGAGCCGCTGGGGTCGCCGTCATCCTTGGATGATGTTTGGCGCAGTCCCTTTCGGCCTATTCTTTTTCTTGCAGTGGTTAGTCCCCCACTTTAGCGCTGACCCCAACACCAATCAATGGATGTTGTTTGGCTACTATGTCTTAATTGGGATTCTCTTTCACTCTTGCTATACCGCCGTCAATCTTCCCTACACTGCGCTTACCCCAGAGCTGACTCAAGATTATGACGAGCGCACCAGCCTTAATAGCTTTCGATTTGCCTTCTCCATTAGCGGCAGCATTCTGTCGCTTCTGCTCGCCGGACAGATTTTTAGCATCCCAGGTCTCAAAGACAACCCGATTCAGCAATACCTTGTTTTGGGAGCTGTTTGCGCCATTATTTCGATCTTCCCGCTGTATTGGTGCGTTTGGGGAACCCGAAAAGAAGTTGCAAGAAATGAGCGCAAACGTTTGGCCACCAACCCAGAACCCTCACAGCCCTTTCTAGAACAACTTAAAATTGCCTTCAGCAACCGCCCCTTTCTTTATGTGATGGGGATTTATCTTTGCTCCTGGTTAGCGGTACAAAATACGGTTGCGGTCATTCCATACTTTGTTAAAAATTGGATGGGGCTAACCAACCAAGACTTTATCCAGGTCGTGATTGCGGTTCAGGTGACGGGGTTGTTCATGCTGTTTGTCTGGAGCGAGGTCAGCAAACGTGTGGGCAAAAAAGTCGTCTATTTCATGGGTATGAGTATTTGGATCATCGCTGAAATTGGACTCTTTATGCTTCAGCCTGGACAGGTGGGCTTAATGTATGTCCTGGCGGTGATGGCAGGCTTTGGGGTTTCCACGGCCTATCTGATTCCTTGGTCTATGATTCCCGATGTGATTGAGCTGGATGAACTCCAAACAGGGCAACGGCGCGAAGGGATCTTCTATGGATTTATGGTGCTGTTGCAAAAAGTGGCCTTGGCGATCGGATTATTCTTGGTTGGCTGGGTGCTCCAAGACTCTGGATTTAAAGAAACCATTGCGGGTCAAGCAGAACCCGTTCAAGTCGCCTCTGCACTCTGGGCAATTCGTGTGCTGGTGGGTCCAGCGCCGCTTGTGGTGCTGATTATTGGTTTGGTGTTGGCTTATTTCTACCCCATCACAAAAGAGGTTCACGCCGAAACGTTGCTGCGCTTAGCCGAGCGCCGAAACGCAAAGTAGATTGCTATTTATTGCTCAATCCGCCATGAAAAAGGTTAAAGCGAATCCTCTAGAGCGTCCTGCTTACACTGAGTTTGGCCCAGAGTCTGTAGAACCCTCTCCTGCACGTCCTGAACTACCGCCCTCTCAGCAGCAGCTTAAGATAGAGGCGTCTCGTAAGGGGCGTAAGGGTAAAACCGTGACTGTTGTGAGCGGGTTCCAGAGTTCTTCCGAGATTCTTGAAGGGTTAGCGAAGCAACTTAAAAATCAGTGCGGGTCTGGTGGTGCCGTGAAAGACAACACCATTGAAGTACAGGGCGACCACCGTGAAAAAGTGCAGCAGGTGTTAATGGGCTTGGGCTATAAAACCAAGTTCAGCGGCGGATAGAGGTCGTCGTACTTACCTGTGCACCCTCTCCAATGCGTTGCGGTGTATACACAAGTTGAACTTTCTCTAAACACCCTGCATTAACCCCCACAATACCCCCAAACCAAGGGGGGGAGAATATGGACTTGCTACCACCCCATTAGAAGGGGGGGGGGGGGGGGGGG
>JANLSD010000063.1:0-29279 GCA_031362245.1 Acaryochloridaceae cyanobacterium OTE_25_metabat_464
CCCAGCGGCTTCGTAGGCTTGGGCAATTTCAACAGGATTGAATTGTTCGCGGAACACACCTTTGCTAGGCGATGCCTTTTTGACTTCGGCAATAAGGGCGGGGGAGGTTTTGCCCTTGCGAAGTGCCGCTAGGAAGTTTAGGGGTGCAGGCGCATCGGGGAGCTGTTTGCGTAGATCTACCAGGGGCACGGTCTCGCGCATTTTGTCGATTTCTTTGTCTTTATGCCAGACAATTTTTTCGAGGATGTTACGCGGTTCTGCGTCATCGGCCTTGATTTTGTAGCTTAAGGCTTCAACCGCAATGGCAGGATTTGGAGGACGACGACGAATTTGCATGGTTAGGCTTTGATGGCGATCTCAGTTATTGTGTAGGCGTTTCAAGTTTAACTATAGCTTGACGTGCATATGCCTTAGCTGTGGCAACCCTCAAGCATCGCCGTAGCTTATGCTAGTGGTGATTGCTTCCACCGCTCACCCAAATCGCCTGCCGATTTAATCCCCCATGATTCCTGTTGCTCCCGCTGACTTTCGCTCCGGCTTTGTTGCGCTGATTGGTCGCCCCAACGTGGGCAAATCCACCCTGATGAATCAGCTCATCGGTCAGAAGGTTGCCATCACCTCCGCCGTGGCCCAAACCACCCGCAACCGTCTACGCGGCATCTTGACCCGAGACGATTCTCAAATTATTTTTGTAGATACCCCCGGCATCCACAAACCCCATCACTCCTTGGGGGAAGTGCTGGTGAAAAATGCGATCGCCTCCATCAATGCCGTAGACCTTGTATTGTTCATCGTGGATGGCTCCGTGCCCTGCGGCAAAGGTGACCAGTACATTGAAGACCTACTGGCCCACTCCAAAACCCCCGTCATTTTGGGTGTCAACAAAATTGACCTTGCTCCAGAAGAACCCAGCAAAAGAGCCACCATAGAGCAAAGCTACCGTAACCTAGCAGAAGCCCATCAGTGGCCCTCTCAAACCTTCTGCGCCCTCACCGGAGAAGGTTCCGAACCGCTGCTGTCTCGATTTGTCGAGACATTGCCCGTGGGACCCTATTACTACCCCCCAGACCTCATCACCGACCAGCCTGAGCGCTTCATCATGGGCGAACTCATCCGCGAGCAGATTTTGGAACTGACCCGCGAGGAAGTCCCCCATTCTGTTGCTATTACCATTGAGCGGGTTGAAGAAGCAGCCAAAATTACGCGCATTTTGGCCACGGTGCATGTTGAGCGTCCGTCTCAAAAGGCCATTCTGATTGGTAAAGGCGGCACGATGATGAAGGAAATCGGTTCCCAGGCGCGGCAGCAAATTCAAAAGTTGGTGATGGGTAAGGTTTACCTAGAGCTGTTTGTAAAAGTGCAGCCCAAATGGCGAGAATCTAACCTGCGACTGTCTGAGTTCGGCTATCGGGTTGAGGCGATTTAGGATTGTGAATTCAATACGTTCGGCAGTTAGGAGCAGGCTAAGCCCAGGATGTTTGCTGATATCCAACGCGTTTCGCTAAAACCTGCCCTTCCGAAGTTGTGGATTTTATTGAATCCCCGATCATTGTGGATGGGGATGAAGGCGATCGCCATAGCGATTTATTGCGAGGGAGCAGTGATGGAAATCTAGAGGGATAAGATCGAAGAAAGCGCTCAATGTTGAGTCCTATGAAAAATATACTGTTCGGTTTCATGCTGCTGTTTGCACTATATGTCTTTGGGGTTAACCCTGAATTGATGAGTAATGCGCAAGCCAGTTCCCTGTTTGCCCAAGTCCCCCAGCCCACTGCCAGTCCGCAGCCGCAAAAAGCACCAGCAACGCCCCAGCCCCCAGCGCCTGCGGCCAATCAACCCACGCCGCAACCTACCACCCCACCGATTGCAGCCCAACCAAAACAGCCGAAAGAACAATCTTCCGGCCCTTACGATATGGAAGCGATGAAAGCGTTTAACCGTGCGCTCTATGGCTCTTAATCGTACTTTGTTTCTCCATTCCTCTATGGAGTAGGTGATGCGCAAGGGTTGGGCAGGGGGGCACATCCGAGTAGCCTTTGCAGTTTAGGAGGGGTCTCTGATCCTAACTTTGGCGCAGGTAAAGGTTTGGGTGGATCCAACGTCCAAGGGTCATGGCTGATAACGTTGCCAGCTTCATCTTTCTCTGGAATAACTTTACCGTTTTTGTCTCGCTCAACCACTTCAAACTGAGCCATCATGTCGTGATCTTCATGGACAAGATTGTGACAATGAATCATGTATTTGCCTTGGTGAGGTGCGTACTGGGCAATGACCTCTACCTTTTCAAAATCACTTAAAAGCACAACATCTTTCCATCCCATTTCGTAGGGGTATGGTTTTTGACCATTGCGACTAAGGATTTGAAAATCCACCAAGTGAATATGGACGGGATGAGTCCATCCACCTGCGTTGACGATTTCCCAAATCTGAGTATCGCAGCGAGTGGGCTGAGCTTCTACCTTGTCTTTATTCCAGGTTCTTCCATTGATTGTCCAATTGTTCCCAGTCTTGCCAAACCGGAATGTTTGTCGTTGTGGCACAGCGCGCTTTAGCATTTCTTCCCGTGGGGTCACAATGCCAAGATTTTCAGGAATGATAATGGGGTCTTGAATCACGCCATCTTCAAGGTCAAAGCGCATCACGACAGGGATATCAGGGCCTGGGTTGCCAGGAAAGGGTAAGTTTCTGAGAAAAATCTGCTTTACCCCTGGACGGAACTGGGCAAAGTCAATCACAATGCCGTAGCGCTCTGCAACCCCCATCCGCAGGGGTTGGTTGGGGGCAGAAAGCGGGACGGGATGCTTTAATAGCCCTGCGTCACTGCCAATGACGAACATTTCGATCGGTTTACCCGTCTGGGTCAGGCTACCTGCATTGCCAGAGAAGCTTTCGGGTTTGTCGCTGAGGGTGAGCTGGTAGGTGCGGGAGGCGGAGGCATTCAGCAATCTGAAGTAGTATTTTTGACGTTTAACCTTGAGGTGGGGCCAGGGCTTTCCGTTGACTAGCAAAAGATTGGCGTAGATGCCTCGGTGATTAGGGCGATCATCAAAGACGAGTTTCCATTCTGTCGGTTGATTTGGGTCGGGACGTTCAAAGGTCTTATCTTGAAGAATGAGGGGAATTTCAAACTCACCTTTGGGCAGGGGGTAGGTCGTTGTCTTCTCGCAAAAATCTTCTAGTCCATACTCAACGATATACATCCCAGCAAGTCCCATATAGGCATTGCGAGAGGTCTTGTGAACCGCGTGATCGTGGTACCAAAGAATGGATGCGCGGTTATTGGGATAGTAATAATTTTTGTAGTAGCCGGGCTTAATAAGGTCTTCGGCATAGCCATCATACTGGGGCAAAGAGGCCATGCCGTGAAGATGCACCGAATTACAAATAGGATTGCCTTGGGCATCATTGCCCAGTTCATTGATAAAACGAACACAGGAAAGCGCGTTTTTGGGCTGGCGAATGAGTGGCCCAGGAATACTGCCGTTATAGGTCCAAAATTCAGCGCGCACAGGAGGCCCTCCAGCTTTTTGAGGGCCGAGGGTTATTTTCTCTTTGCGCATCGTAATTTGGTAGTACGAGTAATCGAAATTGCCGTGCTCATGGATCTCTGCGGTCAATGCTTCTGGGTTAGGCAGCGCTTCTTGAAACTTTTCAATCATGCTGCCAAGCTGAGGGTTGGGGGGAAGCTTGTCTTCAGACATCTTCATGCAGTCGCTATAATCACAGTCTGCGGCGGCAGGGTCTGCGATCGCCCAAGGTGCAACCAGCGTCCCTGTCCCTACCAATCCCAACTTGATTGCTTCACGCCGTGTTAGCTTCATTCGCGTCACCTTTTTCGATTAACGGATTCAATGCTTCAGGGAATCACAAGCAGCCTATTTTTATTGATATTCTGATTGTGTCAGGGAGATTGAATCCGATGTTAAATGTCGCGTTAATGTTTCAAGTTTTATCGTTCCGCAACATTTTGAAGGGCTTTGCTAAAGAATCATTGCTAACTCAAGCCAAGCAGAAGTGCTCATCTCAAAGCGAGATCGACTAAAATTAGAATCTGAGGCCTTGTTTTATGTTTTCGTCCAAATTTTCACATCTGTCCAGAACCTATGACCACTGAACTCGTCTTCAATAAAAGCAAAATCGACAATCCTCCCTACGAAATCCATACCCTGGGCGATCGCGTTCTCCGGCAGCCAGCAAAGCGGGTGACAAAGGTGGATGCCCAAACGCGTCAGATTGTCGAAAATATGCTGAGAACGATGTACAGCGCTGATGGGATTGGGTTGGCGGCTCCTCAAGTGGCGATCGCCAAACAAATCATTGTGGTAGACATTGAACCCGATGAAGCCGCCAATGCACCGTTGATTATGATTAACCCTGTGATCCGTAAAAAGGGGACTGAGTTGTCAGTGTCTCAAGAAGGGTGTCTTAGCATTCCAGAGGTGTATCTAGATGTAACGCGCCCTGAAATGATTGAGGTAGCGTTTAAGGACGAGTTGGGTCGACCTCAGGCCATTCGGGCGATCGGTTTGCTGTCTCGTGCGATTCAACACGAAATGGATCACCTTTCAGGGGTGTTGTTTGTGGATCGGGTAGAGAATGCGCTGTTGCTGAATCAAGAGCTAGCCAAGCATGGATTTTCTCACCAAGCGGTGAAACCCACCTAGGGGTTGGGCTGGTAAACTGATTGAGCTGTGAGCAGGATTAATCTAACTATTATGGTCATATCCACTAAAAGCGGAATTCTACTGCTGTTTTCTTGTGTTGCTTTTATTGCCGCTGTGGGTTGTGTGTTTGAGCTGTCTTCCGGTGAACCATCGCTGGGGCAATGGCAAACGATCGGCATTTTGGCATTAAGCGTGCCCTTGGGTGTGTTTACCTTTATTGTGGCAGCGCGTGAAGCGAAGGCAAGCATTGAGAAGGGCTAGAATAACACTTAACAGAACTGAATAATGTTGTCTATAGGCAGCTTTAGATGAGCAAAAGAGGAGCATTATGACCCAAGCACTCTCAACCTCGACCGATTTGGAATCGCTAAAATATCCTGATTTGGTTATTCCAGATATCAGTAATCTGGTCATTGAAGACGATACTCCTGTGGACAACCTCTTCTCAGAAAAACAGCAGCGCCTTCTAACAGAGCCACTCTATAGTGCTCAGGCTTTGTTTAATGGACGTTCTTTTTTAGCGAGTGCTAACGTAGGTGTTTTCTACGCCTTGCGCCGTCCACCCTTGGTGCCGGATGTATTTTTAAGCCTTGACGTTGAGCCACCTCAAGATTTTAAAGAAAAGAAAAACCGCACCTATTTTGTGTGGGAATTTGGGAAACCGCCCGATGTCGTGATTGAAATTGTCTCCAATAAAGAAGGCAATGAGCTAGGCAGCAAGCTTAAAAACTATGCCCAGATGGGTGTAACCTATTACGCTGTATACGATCCTTTGCAGCAGTTAGGACAGAAACCTTTATATACCTATGCTTTGCACGAAGGACAATATCTTGAACTAGAACGCAATTGGCTTCCCCATGTCGGTCTTGGCTTAACTCTCTGGCAAGGAACTTTTGAAGACATCCAAGGCGAATGGCTACGCTGGTGCGATGACACCGGCGTGGTTATTGCAGCGGGTGCAGAACGAGCACAACAGGAGCGTCAACGGGCAGAAACTGCTGAACGTCGAGTAGCAGAACTGTTGAGGCAAATGCAGGCAATGGGAATACAGCCAGTGGATGGTTTAGATCAATTGTCAGAGCACTGATTTCTCTAATATCGCCCGCTAAGATAAAAGACGTTGTTAATGCATCCATTAAAATATGCAAGAGCGGGCAGCTTGGTTAGCTTGGGCGCAAATTTCAGGCATTGGGCCAGTGGCGCTACAGCGGTTGCAAGAGCGCTTCGGTAGCCTAGCTAGAGCCTGGACTGCATCCTTGGACGAGCTGGGTTCCGTTAGTGGAGTAGGGCCGATTGTGCTGAAGGCGATCGCCACCCAACGCCCCCAACTCGACCCAGACACATTCCTCAACACCCATCTCCAAACCAACCCCACCTTCTGGACACCCGCCGACCCAGACTATCCCCGTCTACTCAAAGAAATCCCCGACCCGCCAGCGGTGCTCTACTATCGAGGCAATGCTGCTTTACTGGATGCTCAAGGTCGCAATCCTGTGGTCGGCATTGTTGGCACCCGCGACCCGACAGACTATGCCCAGCGCTGGACGCGTAAATTGGCGATCGTCCTAGCAAAGAATCACATCGCGGTCATCTCTGGCATGGCAGAAGGAATTGATACCCAAGCCCATTTAGGCTGTCTAGAAGCCAAAGGCCAAACGATCGCAGTCTTAGGCACAGGCACAGACGTTGCCTACCCACCCCGCAATCGTGAGCTGCACCAGCAAATCTTAGCGAAGGGCTTGGTCATCAGTGAGTATCCCGCAGGCACTCCGCCCACTCGCTCTCACTTTCCGCGCCGCAATCGAATGATTGCGGCGCTCAGTCGTGCCACGTTGGTGATGGAAGCACCCCAGCGATCGGGAGCGTTAATTACGGCCTACATGGCAAATGACTATGGACGAGATGTGTATGTGTTGCCAGGTACTCTCGATAATCCCCGTGCAGCAGGTTGCTTAGGACTGATGACCAGAGGCGCACAGTTGATTTTAGGCGAAGGGCATCTGATGGAACTTTTGGGGAGAATTCCTACCCTTGACCCTATTCTGACTCAAACCTCTCTCTCCTTTGAAGCACCCCCAGTCGCTGCGCCAACCCCAACGCTCAGTCCTGAGTTGCAAAAAATCTGGACATTAATGCAGTCGCTCTATGAAGGGTCGGGACAGACGGCGCTGTCTTTTGACCACCTGGTACAGAATGCCGCCCAGCCTGCAAATGAGGTTTCAAGTGCGTTGCTTCAGCTTGAGCTGATGGGGTTGGTGACGCAGTTGCCAGGGATGCGGTATGCGGTGGTGATGTAGTTTTACGATTCATCGGGAAGCGGCGATCGCCCCAGCAAATAAACACAAGGCCCAATCAGCGGCACAATAGCGACAAACCGCAGCCACCCAGCCGGATCCATACCCCGTCGAGTCATATCATCGGAAAGAAGAGTGGGGAAAAGAACGCTCAGCATCAGAAAGTCCAAGCTCATGACGTGAATAAAGCGGCTGGTGTACCACTGATTCACGAAGTCTGACCAGTTGCCCTGGGTTGCCCCAAACCAAAGACAGGCGGCTGAGCCTAGGAGGGCGATGGCTCCAACCCAGCGCGAGTCAAAAATCCGTACCCCCCTCGTTTTCTTGCCAGACCAATCAGTGTGAGGAGTTCTGAGGGCAAGGTAGGGCAGAATTGAAAATGCGCCAACTGCCATTGAGGCCACAGCAAAAGGCCAAGCCCGAACCTTTTGACCGTCACCATCGGCAAAGAGCACGCCACAGTACAGCAGCGGCCAAACGCCCATCACGTTAAACAGCGCAATAATCCAGGGATTAATCCCGTTCCACTGCCCTGTTGAAAGATTTTGAATGAGTGTAAAAGTCTCTGGTCGATCCGGTGGTGCTAGGAAGAAGGCATAGCTAATAAAACCCAGCCAGAGTAAACCTAGTAAAACTTTAGAAATCAAAGCAGAAACTCCACTATTAACACGACAAAGCAGATAAATATGGTAGACAAGTCTCTACCTAAGAAGTTGTTTCAGTTGCTTATAAACTTCATCATCATTGCGTTTACCAACCAGCAGAATTTGAATTAGATCTGCATCAACATCAAACCGATAAACAATCCGATACTCCCCTGAATCAACACGGTAGAGACCTGGATAGCCTTTCAAAGACTTGGAATCAGTTGGCAAGGGATCAATATTAAGAGCAAACACTTTTTTTGCAATTTGAGCGGCAATCTTGGGTTGCAAGCCTTTCAAAAAGTCGAGAACCGCCTCAAGCCCATCAAGTTTCGCCATTGACTAACTGCGCTAGTTCGGCTGTAAAGCGATCAGTTCCGACCATGCTGGACTGCTCGAGATTTACCTGAGCTGCTTTGCCCCAAGCTAAATCTTCTAGGTCATCAAGACGAGTCAGCATAGCTTGATAAGCATGGGCTGACAAAATAACGTGACTAGGCCGAGATTGTTTGGTCAGTAGGACAGGAGCTTGGATCGCTTGGTCAAACACTTCTCCATGCCGATTTCTAGCATCCGTGAGCGAGTAGGTTTTCATTATGGAGTTGTACCATCCAACAAAAGTCTATAGTCAAATTGTACATTTTGACGATAAACATCGCCATTCACTTTAAATTCCCCATTCAGCAAGCAAAGAACGAGAAAACTAAAATTGACCACAACAAAGACATGAATCATGTTCTGCTGCGGTCAATTTTGGGAGCGGTGGACTGATGCGAAGGTTGTCCTTTGCTCGTCAATCCACCTAAGGTAAGCATTCCCTAATTGTGGCTGCGCGATATCGTGGCTGTGCTCAGCGATCGGTTAAGTTATTCAAACCAATCGTTTTGCTGCCGTTCACGGCGGAGTTGAGGTTCGGGCACAAAGGCCAGCCACAGCGGAAATTGCAGTACTGATAGGCTGACGGTCTCTTCAGAGTCATCCAGCAAAATCAGGGGGATAGCATCATCTTTAATCAGCCGATCTGCTTTTTGCGCTAGGGACTCTGGTGATTCAAATAGCCCAATACCTTGGTCGGGGCCAAAGTCGGCACGTTCTACACCCAGACAATCTTGGAGACCTCGCCGCCAGTCACCTAAGCGCTCTGGAGCGTTGGCGAGAATGAGGGCGTGGAGGCGATCGCCATACAGTTCATTCAAAATCGATATCACAGAGGAGGCGACCAATATATTTTGTAGCCTGGTGCCGAGGGTTCGCACAGCACCACGGCCACCGAGGTTAAAGAACCATTTCGCCACGCGGTCAGCATGGACGGGTTCAAAGGTGCGGCGCAACTGCCAAGCAGGGCCGTAATAGTTGGGGGTGGTGCGGTACTGCTCTAACAGCCGTTTAATGGCGCGGGTTTCATCTTGAAAACTCTGGGTGGCAAACTGGGGCTGGGTAGACGCTGGGGCTGGTCGTCCCGCTGGGGCTGGTTCTGGGGTTGGTTTTGGCGCTGATTTAGGTTGAGCGCTCAGTTTGACTGGCGTTGATGCTGGCGCTGGCGCTTGGGGCATTAGCTCAAGCTGTTCGGCGGCTTGAGCGACATCCTGAAGGCTGGTGACTAAGTATTCTTTAAACCCCTGCACTCGAAGGGCAAGTTCGTGGGAGGCTCCGGCAAAGGTGGAGCGCATTTCGGTTTGGATGCGTTCTTGACGGCGCTCTAGCTGTTCGACGGAAATTTGCAACGCTTTTTTGCGCTCTTCAAGTTGCTGGATGTCTTCTTGGTAGAGCTGATTCACTTTGGCTTGGGTTTGCTGAAGCTGCTGCTCTAGAAGCTGACCTTTTTCGAGCTTGAGCTGCATGATCTCCTGGCGGAGTGCTTCAGGTTCTGGGGAAAATGGCGGTAAACTCGACGATTCCATGAATGCTTCAGGGTCTGGCGGTGTTCAATTGAGCGGGGCTGGCACGGGCTAGTTTTGTGGTGCTTTGCGAGGGCAGCGATCGCTCAAACATTGAGCCAAGGCGGCTGGGTCAAACAACACAGGCAAAAAATGGATGCTGTTGACTTCGCGAAAGTAGAACAAAATGGGCACTACGGGCCAATAAATCTCCCAATGATACCAGTCTGAATAGGGAAAGGTACGGATTTGGGTTTGACCGCGATAAATTTCTAAGTCTGTGGCGGTAAAGTGCAGTCGTAAGATGGTGGCCTGTATGCCTAAGAAAAGGGCGAATAAGAAAATGGGGAGGGCGGCCCAGATGGAGAGGAGCGTGAGGGGGAGGGCGGCGATCGCCAATCCTATCGGCAGCCGATAGCTCGGATTGAGCACGACGGTCTCGGTTGTTGCAATAGCAGGAGTGAAGGTCATAGATTTTGCCCAGAATGCGCCTTTATCTATTGTAAAGGGTAGATTCTCCGATGCTTGGACTGAGGGCGATCGCCTTTCCACTCCAGTCAATGTCCTAAATCCTAGACTGCCCAATGGTTAAAGCCCGCGCAAAACGCAAGAGCGATCGCCCCACCTGCACATGGGCTTCATCCGGCTCCACAGGAATAATCTTGGCAGGGTTGCCTTGCCAAAGCTGCCCAATAACCTGATTTGCCGCCTCCAACCCCGTCACATAGGCTTTTTCCTGGGACCAAGACCCATGACGATTCACAATCCAATCCCCGCTTAAAAATAGGTTAGGAATACTGGTCGTGCTGGGCAACAGATAGCGATAGCTCCCAGGAGCAAAGTGAGTAACCGCTTTGGGTAAACGCACAATGCCATAATCCACCACCTTCGCCTCACTAAAGGCTGGAATACAGGTGGTTAAATCCTTCTGTACCATCTTCATAATATCGGCATCCTCCATCGCCAAAAACTGATTGGCATGGTAAAAATCGGCTTCAATCACAGTGCCATGCTCGTCCCAATAGGCATCGTGGAGGGCATTAAGGTCAAAGAACGTCCAGCCCGTGGTGGGATGGAACCCAAAGCAGGCGTTGGAAGGGTTCGGAATGGACACTTTGCGATCGAACCAAATCCGCGTGGCCAAAACATCCACTGCGCCCAGATTCATCACATTGGTAAACTCAGTGCGCTGACGCAAACTAGCGCTATTGCGGACGATATTTTGCAGCCCTGTAATGCCCACGGCAAAAATCACCGCGTCGGCTTCAAATACTTCATCGCCACACACCACTGCGTTAGCGCGACCCGCTTCGTCTAGGCGCACATCCGTCACGCGGCGCTGGGTGAGGAGTTTGCCGCCGGAGGATTCGATGCGATCGCACCAGGGCTTAAATATCTTTTCCCCCACCGTCCCGCGACACCACACCACATCAAAGTCGTTTTGATGGGCCAGGATGAAGTAGTACAGCATCCCCAATGCAGCGGCAGCAGAACATTGTTCACCAGGGGCAAATAGACCCACCAACAGCATGGGTTCAAAGGCTTCGCGGTAGAGCTGCTCGGATACGTTGTATTGCCGAAATAGCTCACGGGCGCTGATGCCGTCGTAGCGTCGCCAAGCTTCATCGGAATTGTCGAAGTCTAGGACGGCTTGGATGAGAGGGAATGCAGAGAGGCGATCGGCTAAGGGTAGGCGGGGGAATTGGGGGTAGGCAAAGGTTCCCAAGGGCATGGGCAGACGTGGCAGCTTTTGAAAGATGGGCGAAATAGCTTCAACGCCTTCGGGGGAATACTGGGTGGAACGTGTCCAGTCTGTGAAGGGTTTGAGTCCGAGGTGGTCTATGAGGGCAAAAATATTGCGGTAGGGGTACCAAAAGCCATGAATGCCTGCTTCTAGGGCACGGCCTTCGGCGGTTTGCCAGCCTGCAACGAGTCCACCAGGATATGCGCCTGCTTCAAGTAGGGTGACTTGATAGCCTTGGGTGGAGAGATGATAGGCTGCACCAAGACCCGCCCAGCCTGCGCCCACAATTACAACTCGATTAGGATTTTGGTTATTCACGTTTAGATAAAACTATGGGAAATCTTTACTTTTTATGGCTGGTTTTATTGGGCTGGCTGGTTGCAATATTGACAGTACAAACCAACGGCTGGCAGTTTATTTTTCAAAATATTATTTTTCAAAGCATTTATCCATATCTAGATTCTTTCTTGGGGCCTTTCTTAGGAAGCTCGATTTCAGCGGGGTTAGCTGCTATTGGAGGAATGCGATCCATTCGGATGACAAGGCGCTACCCCAAGCGCTATCGTGACCCTGAGTTTTTATGCTGGGGAGTCTGTGTCTTAGCAGGTCTCTTGATTGGATTGGTGATTTTTGTAAATATAGGCATTCATTTAGTAGTTATCAGTCCTTAATCGTAAGGGTAACTGTCTTCTCTAGAATTTCCTTTAAGAAACCCCCTTTCAATGCTTTTGATGAAAGAGGGTACAGATACTATTCGAGAAATTTTGAAGACCCTGCATTGGCCCCCCCCGGCCCCCCAATTCTGGGGGGAGAAATCCAAAGCCTTGGGTCGTTTCCCGTCAATTTTGGGGGTTAGGGAGGCGAATATAATATCTCAGCAACTACTTAAAGCCGATGAAGCTTTGGATAGTTCTCAACCAAGTCATCAGCCGTTAGCGCATCACCACTGGCTTGAGGAGTCCACAATACTCGCATTGCCAAAAGGTCTTGATCACCCACAGCGCCAATCTGGCTCAACGCCTTCTTCACATCTTGAGCAGACTGGATTTTAGGAAGATCTAGTTTACCTTGAGATGCCACAATCAACGTGACCAAAATGTATTCACCAGGGCCTTGACCGAGTACAGCACTGGCATCATCCGCTGAGGGCAATGTTGCCGTAGCAGCCTTTTGATTAATCTGGGCACTGTAGTTAGAAAGCGTTTCTTCTTGGAACTTACTGCGCTCAGACAACGTGCGTCGGTTAAATTCTGCTTCTGCCGACATCAACCGCGTTTGCTGTCCTTCGGCATTGGCATAAACCCAGTATTGAGGGTGACGCAGCAGCGCTAGCGTTGATTCCTGAAGAGATTCTGCCAAGCCAGCGGGGTTGTCATTGCTGGTATTGGCGCTGAGGGCAATCCGATCAAGGTCAGTTTTAAGAGTTTGTGCTTCAGCTAATAGGCCAATCTGGAGTATATTGACCGTGACAATAGGGTTGGTCAAATCCTTCTCGCTGACGGCGACACCACCTTCAGAACTGGTGGCATTGCGGAAACTGGAGAAAAGAAAATTGGCGATCGCAATTACCACCAAAATGCTTAACAGCGACCCACCGCCCCCAAACATAAACGGCAGCATAAAGGGAAACCCGAAGCCGCCCCCAAAACCGCCCCCATACCCACCACCATAGGAACCTGACATGGGACGAGAAGGAGCCATACGAGTGGGGATTGAAGGTCTGCGGAAACTACCGCCACCAAAACCACCACCAGATCTTGCTGCCATTGCCGAATGAGCCGAGGAAAACACTAAGCCCACAACCAGCGCAAAGGCAACGCAGATGCGAGTAAAAGACTTAAACATCGAAAAAGGTTTCTTATTCATAGTGCTCAGTGGGGCTGACGTTAAAGGGTTTGAGTGCCGCAGGTTTGCCCCTGGGAACTTTGGACGTTACTTTTCTTTTAGTCTAGCGCTGACACGAATCCCTGACACAACCTGTAACCTTACGGATTCCCGTATGAATGCGCCACCACACTGCTAAAATCAGGCGGGACTCAACTTCAAGTTGTTTTATTCAAATTGTTTTAAGCGTATGGGTCGCCATCCAACGGGTCTGCTGGTCATTATCTTCTACAAGACCTTTACCGCAACGGTGCTGACCCTCACGGCGATCGCCATTCTCCTCTCCCTCAAAAACTTTCCTGAGATGCAGTCTTGGGCCGAAGACCTTGTTTTGGCTGGTCGCCAAGGCATTATCAAATGGATTGTGGAGCACGTCGTCCAACTAAGTCCCAAAACCGTTGTCTTTGGGGCAGTGGCAATGCTGTTTTATGCAGCGCTTTCGGGGCTAGAAGCCATCGGACTATGGTACGAAAAAGCCTGGGGACGGTGGCTAATTCTAATCAGCATTGGCATTAGCATTCCCGTGGAAATTTATGAACTAACCAAGGGCATTTCCTGGATGAAGCTAATCGTCTTTCTGCTCAATCTAGGGATTTTTGCCTACGTACTCTTAAAGTTTCCCAAGCATCATGGTGCAGGTAAACCTAGGGCGAAGTCATAGCGCAGAAGCGCTGAGTCGCGGCCCAAATCTCTGGCAGTACATCCGTTAAGCCATGATCGCTCTGCATTTCAAGGCGCTGACACCAGGGTCGCTGGGCAGCATACCGACGGCTTGCTTCCACGGGAATCACCTCGTCATTCACCCCATGAATAATTAACGTTGGAACGGGACGATTTAGATCTGCTTCGTTATATTGACTGACATCAGTCCAAAAAGCGTAGCCCAAGGGGAGCGATCGCCCTTTCAACTCGTGATAAACCTCAATGGAACCATCTTTTTGCCATTGTTCTAACTGGGCTGGGCCAATCTGCTGTTGCCAATGGGGTAAAAATTCAAAGGCTGGAGCCAGAAGCACGATGCGCTCAACAGTGGGGTTCCTTTGGCCTAACCATGCGGCGACGAGTCCCCCCAGACTGGAGCCTAGGATTGTCCAAGCGTTAGGCTCTGTGGCAAGAATGGCTTCACACTGCTGGATTTGACGAGTGAGGGTGAGGTCAAAAAACTCAGGTTGATTGAGGTCTGGGATGTTGAGGTCAATGCCTTGCTGGGAAAAGCGATCACCCAAGTCAGCAGCCTTAGTAGACTGTGGCCCTGAAGCAAAGCCATGAAGGTAGAGGTAATTCATGTCAGTCCCCTATTCTGAGAGCACAGGAACCTGAACGTTATCCTCAATATTGTCCCAAATATCATCAGCACCTTGTGTATTAAGCCACTGGTCTGTTTCATCGGCTGGCAATAGCGTCACCAAAACCCTCGTGCCTTCGGGCAAGTCGGCAAGTTCCAATAATTCAATTTTGCCCTGCTTGACCTCAGCCCAAAGGGTTTTTAGCATTCATCATTCCTCAGGTATGGTTACAAAACGGTTGTTTAAGACTCTGTCCCAATGGGATAGTTGGCTAGAGACCGTATTTAACCCCCAGCAACATAATGACGTAATGCCGCTATTAATGTTGCATGCTGCACATTTTCAATCATGATAGCCACTGAAACCTACAAATGATAAGGTACTGACCAGGAAATTTTTTTCATGAAGATTGGCATTGTTGGACTGGGATTAATTGGTGGCTCTTTGGGGTTTGATTTTAGAGCGGCAGGCCATCAGATTATGGGGGTGAGCCGTCAGGTAGCAACCTGCGAAATGGCGATCGCCCTGGGCACCGTAGACCAAGCAGGCGCTGATTTCTCGCTGCTGAAGGATGCTGAAGTCGTCTTTCTGTGTACGCCGCTGGGGGCGATGGAGCAAACCACCCAGGCGTTGATTCCCCATCTATCGCCCTCGGCGATTCTGACCGATGTGGGTTCAGTGAAGGCTTCGGTGGTGGAGACGCTAGAGCCATTGTGGGCTAGGTTTGTGGGCGGGCATCCGATGGCGGGCAAGGAAATTGCGGGGATTGGATCTGCCCAGTCAGGACTCTTTATTGATCGACCCTATGTTTTAACCCCCACGGCGGATACAGATGCTGATGCGAAGGAGACTGTGGCGGCACTGATTCATACGCTCCAAAGTCGCTATTACGAGTGTTCCCCTGCTCAGCATGATCGTGCGGTGGCTTGGATTTCTCATTTGCCTGTGATGGTGAGCGCTAGTCTAATTTCTGCTTGCCAACAAGAGTCTGAAGCTTCTACTTTAGCGTTAGCGAAAGCCCTAGCCAGTTCTGGTTTTCGTGATACAAGTCGGGTGGGGGGTGGCAATCCAGAACTGGGTCGGATGATGGCGCAATATAACCGAGAGGAGTTGCTGCGATCGCTCTATCAATATCGCCAAGCCCTTGACCAATTCACAGATCTGATTGAACAAAACCAATGGGAGGCGCTGGAGCAGACGCTGAACAAAACGCAGCAGACTCGGACTGAATTTATTGAATAGCGGTTGATTAGAGATAGAAACGGCATTCCCCTCTTAAACTACGAACATAAGAACACTAGCAAACGGGCAACAAAGCAATGGCTGAAGCAAGAATTGGCATTATTGGGGGCAGCGGTCTCTACAAAATGGAGGCCCTTAAGAATATTGAAGAAATCCAGATTGACACTCCCTTTGGCCCTCCATCCGATGCGGTTATCCTAGGCACGCTTGAGGGTACCCGCGTTGCATTTTTGGCGCGTCACGGACGGAACCACACTTTAATGCCCACGGAACTCCCCTTCCGTGCCAATATCTATGCCCTCAAGTCTCTTGGGGTTGAATATATTATCTCGGCGTCTGCGGTGGGTTCTCTTCAGGCGGAGATTAAGCCGTTGGATATGGTGATTCCCGATCAGTTTATTGATCGCACTCGCCATCGCGTTTCTACTTTCTTTGGAGAAGGCATTGTGGGTCATGTCAGCTTTGGGGAACCCATCTGTATGGAAGTTGCCAAAATCTTAGGAGATGCGGTCGAATCCCTTCAGCTACAGGGCGTGACGCTGCATCGAGGCGGTACCTATGTGTGTATGGAAGGCCCTGCGTTTTCGACCCAGGCTGAGTCTAATCTTTACCGAAGTTGGGGTGGCAATATTATTGGGATGACCAATCTTCAAGAGGCAAAGCTAGCCCGCGAGGCGGAAATTGCCTATGCCACCCTCGCCCTTTCTACGGACTACGATTGTTGGCACCCTGACCATGACAGCGTCACGGTTGAGATGGTGATTCAGAATCTGCACAAGAATGCTGAAAATGCGCAGCGGGTGATTCAAGAGAGTGTGAAGCGACTGAGTTCCAACTATCCGGTGTCGAAGGCCCATGATGCGCTGAAGTACGCGATTATTACGCCTTTGGCTCAGGTGCCGGAGACGACGAAGGAGAAGTTGGGGCTGCTATTGAAAAAGTATGTGTAAGAGACTCACGTTGTGAGGGTTGAGGAAGGCGATCGCATGGTCTGAAGAATGGCGATCGCCTTCCTCCAACAATGCGATCATTAGCGGTTGCTTAAGCACAGGAAAGCCATAGCTTGCGGCTGCAATGGGGAGAACAAGACTGGATAACTGATCCAATGGCGAATTAATCTAAGAATTGTCGGTCTTTGTAACGCTAAAGATAAATTTTGAGCAGAGAAAAATAACTTAAGCCAAAATGAGGCAAGAACCCTAGCGTCAATACAGTTATTCCAGATCCTGTTACGCCGTTTAAGGCCATCTCTTGGAAACAATTTACCGCTGGCTTCGACTTCGCTCAGCCAGCTAGATACTGTGCCCTGAGCGGAGTCGAAGGGTACAATATCGGGGCAGTACAATCTTTTCTGGAAGAGCACCTATGGCTGATATCGAGATAGAAATTGAAGGGCCAGGAGCGGTCGCTGCTACAGAGGAGCTGATGCACTTGGAAGGGTTGAACGTAGTCTATGAGACGGAGGGAGAAGATACCAAAAAGGGACTCTTAGCAACCATTGCGATCATTGCAACCGTTACAGCAATAACGGCAGACACATTGGAGATTGCTACTAAGCTTTATAAATGGATTCGGAAATATTTTGAGAAGCAGCCGGACGAACGCATTGAGAAAGCTGTTCTTGTTGGGCGCAATGGACGGAAAGTGTTGTTAGTGAATGCCACTGTTAAACAAATTAAACAACTTCTTGACGACAAGTGAACCTCAATGGAAACACTACACATCTCGCTGAAGTGGCTGACTGACAAACAGGTTGAACTGAGGTATTGGCGTGACCAGCGCTCTGCCTACGAAACAAAAGTTTTAGCCATTGCTGAGATTTCTGACCTCATTGAGCAAAGCGAACTCGATTATTATGTGCTGCGCCCTAATCTTGCCTCCATTGGTAAACGCTTGTTTAACTGGCTAGATGGAGAGGGCCGCTGGCTCAGTCGGGTAATCCAAGGCTGTGTAGCTGAAGGGCTAGTACTGGCAGTCGCGTCTGATGCCAAACTCGCTCATCTGCCTTGGGAAATTCTGCATGATGGCAACGAATTTCTGGTGCAAAAACGCTATCCATTGGTAACGCCTCTGCGCTGGTTGGATCAGCCTGTTCAACAACAGAAGCCACAGGAACGTCCGCTCCAGGTTCTGTTCATGGCGGCATCACCCGAAAATGTTCAGCCCGTCTTGAACTTTGAAGAGGAAGAAGCCACCATTTTACGTATCACGCAGGACTTACCCCTAACATTGAGGGTGGAAGAAAGCGGATGTGTCGAGGAATTACAGAAACTCTGGCAACGGTATCGAGAAGACACCTTTGACGTGTTTCATTTGACTGGACATGCCGATCATCAACGAACATCGCCTTATGCACCTATCTTTATCACCGAAGACTTGACAGGCGATCGCAAAGACGTAAGTGCCGAGGACTTGTTGCAGGTATTTCAAGTGCGACGGCCCCAACTTATTTTCTTGTCTGGTTGTCGCACGGGCGAAGCCGGACAAAACGGTTCAGTACCATCCTTAGCGGAAACACTGGTAGAGAATGGAATGCCAGCAGTATTGGGGTGGGGTCGTCCAGTCTCAGACACTTCTGCCACACAAGCAGGGGCGATTCTCTACAAACAATTGGCAGCGGGTCATCAATTAGTACAAGCGCTATCGCTAACCTATCGAGACTTAATCAAAAAAGAGGTGAAGGGATGGCACCTGTTACGGCTATATGTGCGGGGGGAAGCCTGGGGTGCATTAGTTGAACCACCAGGATTTTATCAACCGCCGTTAGAACCTGTGCAGTATATGTTTGTTGATAAAGAGCAACGGGTTCGGGTTGCCACACCAGATCAGTTTGTGGGACGCAGACGCATTCTGCAAAGTGCTTTAAAGTCTTTGCGGCAGCCGAGCAAGATTGGCATATTGTTGCACGGCTTGGGCGGAGTAGGTAAAAGCACCGTCGCGGCTAGACTATTAGAGCGACTACCTGACTATCAACTGATTTTTCTATTTCAGGGGTTAGATGCTGCTAACCTCGAACGACTGCTGAGTCAACAATGCACATCCCAACTGGGTTTAGATATTCTCAATAGCACCTTGCCCTTGATGCAACGGCTCACTGCGTTCCTCGACCGAGGATTGAACGACCCTCAGCAACGTTTTATCTTTGTGCTCGACGATTTTGAGGCTAATCTAGAAGCCCGTAGCGATGGAGCACGAGTCTTAAAGGTTGAGGTTGTTGAGGTATTAATGGATCTTTTCCAGGCAGTATCTCGGAGTAAAGTACCCCATCGCATTCTGATCACCAGTCAATACGATATGCGCTTGCCTGAATTGAATGAACGACTGGAGCGTTTCCCATTGGGTTCTCTACGGGGAGCAGACCTGCAAAAGAAATACGATCGCCTCACAGCCTTTCAGACGCAATCGACGGTTGATGCATCCTTGCAAGCACAAGCAAAGGCATTAGCGGATGGGAACCCGCGTTTGTTGGAGTGGCTGGATAAAGTATTGCGAAATGGGGAAACGGAGCCACAGGTGATTTTAGATGCGATGGCAGGTCGAGCCAAAGAATTCCGCGAAAGTATTTTGGCAGAGACTTTGTTGAATCAGCAGTCGGTAGAGCTAAAGGATTTGCTCTCACGAATGCAGGTGTTTGAACTGCCTGTGCCGAAGTCTGCGATAACTGCCATTGTGGCTGGGATGAATGCTTTGGAGCCGTCGTTGCAAAGGGCGATCGTGCTGGGATTGGTGGAATGCAATATTAGCGGGGGAGAAACGATGTATCGTCTTCCGCGTATTTTGATGCCATTGCTAGAGGCGATCAAAGATCCAGCCCTGTATCAACTGGGATTGAATGAACTATACCAACTGTGGTGGAGCGAAGAGACGGGATGTAGTGAGGAGCAAGCTATAGAACTATATCGCCTTGCAGAGTTGGCTCAATCTGATGAGATATGCACTGAAATAGGAGTGGAGTTATGTAATGGATGGCGAAAACAAGGTCGATACCGAGACGCAATCTTAAAGTGCGAGAACGTGCTTGAGCTGCGCCGCAAACTGTTGGGCACAGAGCACCCTGATGTCGCTACCAGTCTCAATAACTTAGCATTACTCTACTTTTGTCAAGGATGGTATGAGGAGGCAGAACCACTTTATCGACAAGCTCTTGAGATGTACCGCAAGCTGTTGGGCACAGAGCACCCTAAGGTTGCCACTAGCCTCAATAACTTGGCGGGATTCTACGACCACCAAGGACGGTATGAGGAAGCAGAACCCCTGTATCGACAAACCCTTGAGATGCTCTGCAAACTATTGGGCAACGAGCATCCTAATGTTGCCACCAGTCTCAATAATCTGGCATTACTCTATGAGAATCAAGGACGGTATGAGGAGGCAGAACCGCTGTATCGACAAGCTCTTGAGATGCGCCGGAAGCTATTGGGCAACGAGCACCCTGATGTCGCTAACAATCAATTCAACCTCGGCACTCTATACGAGCAGCAAGGCAAATACCTTGAAGCCAAAGCCCTCTACTGTCAAGCTCTCGCCATTGCCCACGCCAAACTTGGGGCAAACCATCCCAATACTATAAAAATACAAAGTTGGCTCGATTCGCTACCGGAATCTTCCGAGCCATAACGTTACCCTGGCGGTTGATGTTGCTGTATTTATGAAGGCGATCGTATTGGGGGGATGTGTGTGTGATCGCCTTGGATAACAGTTCTAAAAAACGCGGTCAGGTCAGGAATGTGACTTTCTCGAATTCTGCGATCACCAACGCCTGCTCATTTCCCACATTCAGATTTGCAATCTGCACATGCGATCGCCCAGCTTCAAGAATTGTAGGTCGAGCTACCTCTCAGGCAAAAACTGCTACATCTAAGCAACTTCGGGCAGAGTCAGTAACCGAACTTTAACTCCAAACGCTTCAGCACTTCCAGCCAAACCTCGATCTGCTGTAATCAAACATATTCCCTGAGAAGACGCGATCTCTAAATGTAGCGCATCCAGAGTTCGTAAAGGCGTATCAAATCGGCGAATCCACTCTTGCGCCAAACTGTAGTGCAATGCCTCAACTTGTAGACGAGTATAAAACCCATAATCTATGTGTGCCTCAAACCGCTCAGCGATCGCTCTAGCCTGATCTTGAGAAATCTCACCCATTCTGACACGACGCGACAAAGCAGAGAATAGCTCCACCTCAACCAACTGACTCAAAGCAACTTCAGGCTCATTGCCCAATAACGTTTGTACTTTATCACTAAGTTGCTCCTGCCAATAAAAAGGAGCAACAACACTCGTATCGAGATAAATCAACGAAAATCCTCTTGACGCGCCTTAATAATAGTTGAACTCAATGATTCTCCTCTCACCTGAAGCGATGCTCGAAAATCCTGCATATCAGCAAGCAACCGTTCCCTTGATTGCAATGGCACCAACTTAGCAAACGCCTTATCCTGTTCACACAAAATGATTTCTTCCCCCAGAGCAGCTTGCTCTAACAAGGGCTTTAGATTCCGCAAAGCTTCTTCCACAGTGACTTTTAACATTTTATCGTGCCACGATAGTTTATCTCGATTGTAACCCAGCTTTCGCCTCAACATTGAACCCCCACCCCATTCAATAGCTCCAGAAAAGCCAGCCGCTCAAGCCCTCGCTGCTGCTTACACAATACGATCGCCTAGGTGAGGGCAAGACTGCGATCCTACTGCGTTGTTGGGGACAGGGCGGCGATCTCCTTCGACAACAGCTCTAAAAAACGCGGTCAGGTCAGAAGTGTGATTTTCTTGAACCTTGCGATCGCGCCTGGATTCAGTGGCGTGAAGAGGGCGATCGCGTTTCGATACAATAGAAATCACCTCCAACATTTGTCGCCATGATCGTCAGTAAAAGCCACGCCTATTTTACCCCTGAAGACTATTTAGAAATTGAGCGCATCAGCCCCATCAAACACGAATATATACAGGGGCAAATCGTGGCAATGGCAGGCGCTACCAAAGCCCATGTCATCATTACAGGGAATCTCTCGGCCTTACTCATCAATCACCTTAGGGGAAAAGGCTGTATTTCCTACGCGATGGATATGAAGGTACGTCTACCTACCTTAAATCTGTTTTACTACCCAGACTTAGCCGTCACCTGCGATAACCGCGATCTGATTGCCAATCAAGACTATATCCTATATCCCAAGCTCATTATTGAAGCCTTATCTGACTCCACCGAAGCCTTTGACCGTGGGGACAAATTTGCTGACTATAAATTAATTCCAGAGTTTGAAGAATATATTTTAATTCATCAAAAACAAATGCTCGTCGAACGATTTTCGAAAAAATCAAACAACCTCTGGATTCCACACATTTATCATGCCAGAGACACAATTGAGTTTAGTAGCATTGGGTTTTCTTGTGATATCTCAATACTCTATGAGAATATTGGTCAGCTGCTTTAAATCTTCTGAGATCGCCAGTTCATTAGCACAACATCATTTTCCGCAGTCAGGCTTATGAATCCTTCGATTCTTGAAACGCAGTCAGGCCAAGAATGCGATTTTTCAAACCTGGCGATCGCCCACGAACTCAGTGCGTCAAAAACATCTGCCATCTTCACAAGTTTATGTAGATTTGCGGTTGACTTTGAGCGACGGGGCCGCGATCACTCCAAATCTTGAATGTATGACAATCAGTTGAGCGCTGAATCTTGGGCCAACGGATTCTGATAAAATAAGATAAGTTGGTTTGCGCCTGTTTGTCCTCCTACCACTTTAAAAATGTTGTCAGCTCTAGAGTCAAAGTTGGATATAGGAAATCAGAACGTTCATTTTCGCTGTATTTCGGGCTGCTCTGCCAAGCACTCCATCTTTGAAGTGATCTACACCTGCCCATCATGCGGCAGCCTTCTGGAAGTGCATCATGAACGTGAGCCGCTAAAAACCCGCACCACGGATCAGTGGAAAGAACTGTTCACCTCGCGAATTGGTACAACCAAATGGCCCTACGGAAGCGGCGTTTGGGGAATGAGAGAATGGGTCGTTCCTTCATTGGCGGACGAAAATATCGTCAGTATGTTTGAAGGCAACACAAATTTGTTTTGGGCTGAACGATTAGGAAAGCAGCTTGGCGTCCCCGAACTGTGGATTAAGCTCAGTGGCAACAGCCACACCGGCAGCTTCAAAGACCTTGGTATGACCGTGTTGGTTAGCGTGGTCAAGCAAATGATGGCCCAGGGTAGCCCTGTGAAAGCCGTGGCCTGTGCCAGTACCGGTGATACTAGTGCCGCACTGGCTGCTTATGCTGCTTATGCGGGCATTCCTGCGGTCATCTTTTTGCCTGCGGGTAAAGTTAGTACAGCGCAACTCCTGCAACCCATCGCCAACGGTGCTCATGTGTTTGCGCTCGATACCGACTTCGATGGATGCATGAAAATTGTTCAGGAAGTTACACAGGATAATTCTCTGTACCTTGCAAATTCGATGAACAGTCTGCGCATCGAAGGCCAAAAGACCGTCGGCATTGAGATCGTTCGACAGTTTGAGTGGGAAGTCCCCGACTGGATTGTGATTCCGGTTGGTAATCTTGGCAACATCAGTGCGCTCCACAAAGGGTTCCAATTGATGATGGACCTTGGACTAATTTCTCGAATGCCAAGGCTAGTCGCCGCTCAAGCTGCCAAAGCCAATCCTTTTTATGAATCTTTCAAAACCGGATTTAAAGAAAGAATCAATGTGACAGCACAAGACACTTTAGCCAATGCCATCAGGATTGGTAGCCCAGTCAGCTATGAAAAAGCCGTAAAGGCGATCGTGGAAACGGATGGCATTGTGGAACAGGCCACTGAGAATGAATTGGCTGCTGCCTCCGCCCACGCTGATTTGACGGGCATGTTTACCTGCCCACACACGGGGGTTGCACTTGCCGTATTGACTAAGCTGATCAAGCGCGGCGTGATCAAATCAAGCGACAAGACAGTGGTGATTAGCACGGCTCATGGTTTGAAGTTTACCGACTTTAAAGTTGGATACCATGAATCGACGTTAAAAGACGTGACAAGTCAGTACGCCAACCCTGCCGTTCACCTACCCGCTGATGCGGCGGCAGTGAAAGCTGAAATCAAAAAAAGGTTGAGTCATTAGAAGCGGGTTCTATTCCTAACTCGGCAATCCGGTCGCCTGGATAAAGAATGGAGATCTCTAGCACCTTCTCTATCTCTTTCGGAAATAGAGCATCCTACAGCGATGGATGATGCAGGCTGGATTTAGCCCCCCACATGAATACGTGGTCGATTCACTGCATTTTTCTCCGCTTTGCGCAGAATCTCACGGGTCAAGAGTGGAATATCGCCTTCCCCAAAAATAATGAACCGCAGCAAAAACTTGAAAGGGTTTTCTTCGCCCCAACTGAAGTAAACATGGGGTAGCTTTTGGGTTTGGTCGCGTAGGTGCAGCAGCGTAGAGGCGATCGCATTGGGCACCGCAGGACTATAAGTTCTCAAAATGCGGTAGCCTTCCACCTCAAGCCCCTCAATCTTGAGCACCTCTGCAAACTGAGAGGCATCCGAGATTTCGATTTCCAGAAACAAAATTGCATCGGACGCTGGGATATGGTTATCTTCGCGCACCTCCTGCTCCTTGAGGAAATACTCCTCCACATCCCCCGCATCCAGTTCATTGGCAATAATCCGAACCGTTCCAGTGGAAATTTCATCAATGTAGCGCTGGGCAACCGCATCCAGTTCTACGCGTTCCATGCGAAGCTCTGTCGAGCGCCACACCCGAGACACCATCGACACAAACATAATGCTGCCAATAAAAAAGCCCGCAATCCGAATCCCGTCGGGGCGCTCGATGATATTGGTCACGGTGGTGTAGAAAAACACCATCGTAATAAGTACAAACCCAAAGAAACGCAACCGTGAGTGATGGTGGCGGGCAGAGAGCGTCACCGCAAAGGCCGCCGAAGACATTAGTACCAATACCCCTGTGGCATAGGCTCCACCCTGGGCTTCTACATTGGCCTTGAAGAGAATAGTGACGACTACTGCGATCGCCGTATAGACCAGCACCAAAGGCCGCGTCATCCGCGCCCACACCGGAGCCATGCCATAGCGCGGTAAGTAGCGAGGCACAATATTGAGTAGGCCAGCCATTGCTGAAGCGCCCGCAAACCAAAGAATGCAAATTGTACTCAGGTCATAAACTGTTCCAAAGCCACTCCCGAGGTAGGTATGAGCCAGATAAGACAACGCTCGACCGTTTGCTTCCCCCCCTGCCTGAAACTGTTCAGGTCGAATCAGTAGGGTTGTCGCAATACTGCTGGTCATCAAAAAGACGCTCATAATCAGCGCCGCCACCAGCAATAACTTATGGGTGCTCAAAATTCTGCCCTTAAGCCGATGGGGATGCTGCGAATCTTCACTCCGCACTAAGGGCATCACCGCAACACCTGTCTCAAACCCCGATAGCCCCAAGGCCAGTTTAGGAAAGAGCAAAATCGCCACGCCCACCATCACCAAAGGGTTGCCATGCTGGGTAAACAGCAGCCGCTGCCAATCTCCAATTAATTGAGGATGGGTGATGACATGCTCTAAACCCACGCCAATCACAACGGTATTGAGGGAGAGATATAGGATTACAAGCACTACCGCAATGCCAATGGCTTCTTTAAATCCTTTCAGAAAGACGGCCCCCAGTAGGGCCACCAGCACAAGGGTAATGCTAATTTGCTGACCGTGGAGCCAAAGCGGAGCCAACGGGTTTTCGACAATATGGGTAGCCGCATCCGCAGCAGAAAGGGTGATGGTGATAATAAAATCAGTGCCGACAAAGCCTAGTAAACACAGTACCAACAGCTTGCCCTGCCACCAAGACAGCAGCTTCTCTAGCATGGAGATAGAACCCTCCCCGTGGGGACTTTCGATCGCCACTCGACGATAGATGGGCAGTGCCCCAAACAGCGTCAGCAAGATCAAAATGAGGGTTGCAATGGGGGAAAGCGACCCTGCGGCTAAGGCAGCAATCCCTGGCTGATAGCCTAAGGTCGAGAAATAATCAACGCCTGTCAGACACATCACCTGCCACCAGGCGTGTTGGACATGATGCTCTGACTCAGAGTGTTTTTCTTCGTGGAATAGCCATTGCAGGAATGGATGCTGAGGAGACGTTAGGCTAGTTGTTCTGACCATGAGGTGCGGATACGGTACTCTGTCTTAAATTATTCTAAAGCTTGGTTAGCTTTTCACAGATGTATCATAGTTGAGCCGAGATAGCGCCTGCTGGACTTGCTCAAGAAATTCTTGCTCCCACGGCTCCACAGAACATTGCTCGGCGCATTGATAATCGGAGATCGCCTTCTCGTACTGTGCCATTGATGCATAGGCATTCCCTCGGTTGAGATAGGCGCGTAGGCTATGGGCATTGATCCGAATCGCTTCAGAATAGGCCATAATTCCACCTTGGTGATCACCCGTTCCAATGTAGGCAAGCCCTTGACCCAAATAGGTTTCACTGTGGTGAAGGCCACGACGAATGGCAGTCTTAAAGTCCTCTAGGGCATTCGTAAAGTCTCCCACCTTCAGGTAAGCATTGCCTCGGTTATGGAACCCCTCTGCACAACCTCGATTAGCTTGAAGAACCTGAGAAAAAATTGTAATGGCGGCCTGATATTTTTGGTTCTCAATGTAGTGCATGCCTTGGCTAAAGCGTTCATTGGCATCAGCACAGGGCAAAAATTGCGCGTCAACATTAGCAAAGTTGGGAAGCGGAGGAAGGTCTCGGGGGCTAGATTTGGCGCGTTGTTTTGAAGTGCGCTTTTGTCTGGCGGGAGGATTGCTAGCCCCACTCACCCCTCCAAACTCCGGCAAAACAGTCTGAGGATGTGAGAGGCACGTCCACACCCCCATGTATAGCAACACGCCCCCTAGGATGGCGTGTTGGCTGAGGTAATACAGCCCGACAGCAATGGCGATCGCACTTGAAGCATAACCAGCCCGCATCAGCCATAGATTAGCCTGGGGCACTTTCCCAGACTTTTTCCAGATCAAAGCATTGAGTACCTGCGCCCCATCTAAGGGCAATCCTGGAATTAAATAGAACAGCCCCAAGGCTATATTGATAACCTTGACGGCTTCGACCAGGGTTGCCAAAGGTTCCCCAAAGCTAACGTGGGCAAAATCGAGTATCCGCAGCAAAACAAAGAGGTGGAGGTTGAAGAGCGACCCAGCCAGGGAAACCTCTAGCAGTTGGAGCGGTCTTTGATGGTCTTGTTGAAAGAATGTTTTACAGCCTGAGCCACTCAGGATAATCGATTTAACCGTCATGCCATAGCCACGACCTACGATCGCACGACCCATTTCATGCATCAAGACCGAGGCAAACAGTGCAAGCGCAACAAAAGCACCCATTCCGAAACCCAACCAAAGACCTTTATCTCCAGCCATACGGCTAAATAAAAGGCTCCATAGGATTAAGGATGGTATAAATGACAGCTCTATAGAAAGGGGAATGCCCCAGATCGGTTTAATGCCCCAATGTTGACGAAGAAGAGTCACGATGTTGGCTTTGGGTATGGATAAATTTAGCTTTGGCTTTGAGTAAATAACGTCATTGAAACTTGGATCTACGCCACACTGAAGGGTACAAGGCTTTGTATTCCGATCAGATGCTGTATTCCATTGGATCAAAACCCACGATAAAGTGGCAATCTACCCCTTAAAGATGCCCAATCTTAAAGGGCAATCTTGCAACAGGAATGAAACGACTCTGTTCAGGGATGATGTATTGAAATGCTCTAGGGGAAATGGGTGCAAGCATCATGCCGTTTTTACAACTGCTTCAGCCAAATTTTGCAGCGCACTGAACCGACTTCTGCAAGCAACTGCGATCGCCGTGGCAGTCTCAACCAAGCGTAGGGCTGAAAGACCTCGCTACTTTCGCTAAAACGACCTTCGAGGACAAAAATTTCTAACCCATGCGGCACGAGTAGATCGATTACTGCATTCGCTTCCCACTGCTCCAGCCACACCGTCTCCTGATCGTCGGAGAATAGCTGCATTGTGCTGACACCATGTCGCGTCAAATCGTCCCCGTAGGGGGCACTGTTTGCTTAAAACGTGATAAAGCCGTTAAGCCTTGACACATAAAGCTTTTAGGGTTTCTTGCTTAAAATGCTTGTAAAGCTTGCCAAATATCATGTTCAGACTATCCATCACGGACTAGATGATCACTGCCCCTATTTAGGGGCTGTGGAGACTGCGATCGCCACGAGGACTTGAACATTGCACTAAAACCACAGGCCGTCCCATCCCCCAAAACCAACAGAGGTTGAGATCGGAGTTATCGCCCCATTAAGATTCAAATGGATTGCAGCCGATGCCAAGCTGCCGCTTGCTCTGCTCCAGATCCGTCCAGAGCAATCTGATTTGAGCAAAACATTCTTCAGGCGTAATCTTTCCACCCGTCTGTAGCGCTGCAATCATGCTGACATAATGAGAAAACTCTTGTACGTTTGCATTGAAAACAAGATTTTCAGGTTTTACCTGACCGTAGTACGTGCTCTTGGGAGAAATAAAATTAGAGACCAAAGTAGAGTGTGCCATCGATTTCTCTCTTCTCAGGGGTTGAGGTGAATGCCATTGATTTCAATATAGATCTGTACAGATATAAGGTAAATCGTACTAATACGGATCTTTAAAACTTCCCTTAAACACCCGTGTCAACGCGCCCTGACCTAGGCAATTCCTCACCCTCGACCGTCTCCTGCGCAAGCTCAAAAGCAACAAAAAAGCGGTTTGAGCCGTAACTCAAACCGCTTTCTAGATTTAGACCTTACCTCATTAGGCGTCAGTCGTCTTCTTGCCAGAGAACTTCACAGCAATCGGGTTAGGATTTTCCCCAATTGAACGAGGCACACTGTTGACCGCTTCACGACCTTCATTCACCTTCTCAGGGAACACACCATCGCTAGGATGGAGCAGTGAAGTTTCGCCATTGGGCAAAACGCGATAGATTTTATAATCAGTAATTTTTTTGGCACGGAGCTGACGTAAGCCAAGCGCAAGACATTGTTCCTTGCGAGCTAAGTACAGCAAATTTTCGCCGGAGCGCATCACCGCAGCGCCACCAGTGGGCATCTCAAAAACCTGCTCCTTCGAGCTAGTCCAAGTGATTGCGTACTTTTCTTCAACATCGGCCTTGCTGAGCAAGCCGCCGGTGCTGCCGCCAAAGAGCGGGGTTTGTCCAGTCAGTTGTTCTGCCATTCATTCTTCTCCCAAAACGGCACAGTTTTTATAAACACCCTTTGATGGGTAAGGCCAACAGAGCTGACTTTACCTACGCCAGAAGAGCGCTTTTCTTTAACGTAACAGCGTATCTTTACAAAATTGCATTGAGCTGAACCCAAAAGACACAAAGTCTCAAAGGCAGTTAAATGCAGGATTTTAGCCTCTGGTCGAATCCTATCATCGCGTTTGACCGCTTAAAACAAGTTTGTGAGGAACTGTAACAGTTCTTTAGCAGCGCCGTAAAGATCGCACCCTGGTTGACTGACAAAAGTTCTGAAACCCCCATTCGTTCGTTTTTAAGGCCAGCGATTGAAATCGCGCCTACAAGAACAAAGTCTGCCTACGCAGACTAAATATATCAGGGGTTCCAACAATCCGCGCAGGCGGATTTCG
>JANLSD010000082.1:0-2761 GCA_031362245.1 Acaryochloridaceae cyanobacterium OTE_25_metabat_464
CTGGCAGGGCACCAGTGCACCATATAGTTGCCGCGATAGATCAGTCCTTCGTCATAGAACCGCACAAAGGCTTCCAGAACGGCCTTGGACAATCCCTCATCCATCGTGAAGCGCTCACGGCTCCAGTCTACAGAAACGCCCAAGCGCCGGAGCTGGTTAACAATGGTGCCGCCGGATTCCGCCTTCCACTGCCAAGCCTTTTCAAGAAAAGCTTCGCGCCCAATGTCATTACGGGTTTTGCCTTCGGCCTTAAGCTGACGCTCCAAAATGGTTTGTACGGCAATGCTGGCGTGGTCTGTGCCAGGGAGCCAGAGGGTATTGCGCCCCGTCATCCGGTGATAGCGCACAAGCGTATCAATCAACGCACTTTCAAAGGCGTGACCCATGTGGAGGCTCCCCGTCACGTTGGGGGGCGGGATCACGACACAGTAGGGTTCTCCCCCCTTCGATGGATCGGCTTGGAAGGCATGATTTTGTTCCCAGGCAGATTGCCATTTGGCCTCAGTGGCGCTGGGTTCGTACTGGGTGGAGGGGGCCGAGAGGGTTTCAGTCATAGCAGTGGGTCAAGGGTTAGGGGTGCGGACTCTTGGTGTGTAGCTTTCGCCGTTATCCCGCAGTATTCAAGACTCCATAATACCGCCATCCCTGAAGGGTTGAGGGCGAGTCATGAAAAACTGACCTTAACCTAACCTTGGTGTGCGATCATGGTCACGGAGTGATATTCATGGATTATGTCAATTTGTATCGGAGACTGGAGACGTCATGTCTACAAAGCTCACGACAAAGATGACATGTTTCAGTGTGTGATGATGTGAGGAGACTATGAGTTTGAATAAGGTTCAGTTATCTTGGCTGGTTCGGCCTGCTTTCGTGGGTCTATTGGCCGGAACTTCCGTGCTTTTAGCAGGTACTGCTAAAGCCAATGAGTCCATTGACGCGACCGCAACGGCGACCGTTCCCACCGCTTCAACCAATTTGCCTACTGTCCCCAACGCTTTGCCTGGGACTTTTTCAACCCTCGTAACAGATGTCAACAGTTCAACAGAAGCAGGTCAAGTAACCTCTGTTTCTCAACTGTCTGACGTACAGCCTACTGATTGGGCGTTCCAGGCTTTACAGTCTTTGGTTGAGCGCTATGGCTGTATCGCAGGTTATCCCGACGGTACGTTCCGTGGCAACCGTGCTGCAACCCGCTATGAGTTAGCGGCTGCCTTGAACGCTTGCTTAGATCAAATCAGCGACAGATTTGCCACCAAAGAAGACCTTGCTACTGTCAAGGCACTTCAAGAAGAATTTAAGGCCGAGCTTGCTACCCTCAAAGGTCGAGTGGATGGTCTAGAAGCCCGCACCAAGGTTCTTGAAGCTCAGCAGTTTTCTACCACCACTAAGTTGACTGGTGAAGTCATTTTTGCAGGGTCTGAAGTCTTCACAGACAATGACAAAAGACCAGTTGCTCCAGCGGCAGGAGCGGCAGGTATTCCTTCTGCTAATCTCAATGCTCGTTTCTTCTCTGGCTATCGGGCCAGACTTAACTTTGATACCAGCTTTACTGGACAGGACAAGTTGCGCGTGCGCCTTCAGGCTCGTGATACTGCAAATATTTCAGCAGTAACGGGTAACAACTTTGGTCGTCTGGGCTTTGACGGTAGCACTGGTGGCACCTTTGAACTGGACGATTTATGGTACAAGTTCCCCATTGGCAAAAATACAAAAGTTACCGTTATTGCGAAATCCGGTGAGTTTAACGACTTTGTTGGAGATACCTTTAACCCGTATCTCTCTAGTAGTGCCAATGGAGCGCTTTCAAGATTTGGTCGTTTTAACCCGCTCTATCGTTTTGCTGACTCTGGCATCACCGCAGGTGTAGTCGTCAATCAAAAGATTAACGATCAATTTTCGTTCTCTGCTGGCTATTTAGCGCCTAACCCTACTAACTCGGTTGGGCCAACGGGCGGCTTGTTTGGGGGAAGCTATTCAGCGTTGGCACAGCTCGAAGTTAAGCCATTCAAGAGTCTTGGTCTTGGCCTCACCTATGTTCACTCCTTCCAAGAGGCTGCTTCTGCAAGCGCTGTGAATGCAATCAGCTTGGGTGGCGGAACGGGAAGTTCTTATGCAAATAACCCATTTGGTGCTGGAGCAATTAGAAATAGCTCTGATTCGGCTGGGCTAGAATTTACTTGGAAAACTGCTCCCTGGATGAATATTTCAGGATGGGCAGGTGTTACATTTGCCGAGGCAACTCGGAATGTTGCTGGTGCCCCTAAATCTAATGCCACAATTCTCAACTGGGCCGTTGCTTTTGCGTTCCCAGACTTGTTAATTCCTGGCAACTTGGGTGCAATAATCGTGGGTCAAGAACCTACCGTTATCGGCGGGACTCGTAGATTATCTTGCGGTGCTCTTGGCTCTGCCAATAGTGCAGTCTCTGATTGTGGTTCAAACTTCCACATTGAAGCGCTGTACAAGTTCAAAATTAATGGAAATGTTTCAGTCACGCCTGGTTTGATTGTGATTTTGAATGCACAAAATAACGAAGCAAATCCGATCGAGTTTGTGCCTGTTGTTAGAACAACCTTTACGTTCTAAATCTAGACTCAGTAGATCGAAAATTAAGGCTTTCCCAGAAGATTATTACACTCGATCCCCCTCAATCCCCCTTAAAAAGGGGGACTTTAACTCTGAAGCCCCCTTTTTAAGGGGGTTGGGGGATCGAGTGTAATAAGTTTGCGATCTACTGAGACTTGACAACCCATCAAGATCC
>JANLSD010000084.1:0-4921 GCA_031362245.1 Acaryochloridaceae cyanobacterium OTE_25_metabat_464
AATTCCCCCCCCCCAACCCCCCCATTATCATGGGGTGGACCCCTTTCAATTTTATACCCCAATTTATACGGGGGCAATGTGGGGTGAAATGCAGGGTGCTCAGCGAGAATCCAATTTGTGTATACACAGCTTCATCGTTTAGGCGAGGCGGTTCTGGAGTGCCTGGACTTAGATTTGGCAGAGCGACGGCGGGTGGGGGAAGCCGCGAGGGAATTTGTGTGATCACATTTTCCCCTTCGCCAAGAGCAGCGGAATCTTCAGGCAATTATGGCTCGGTTGGGAAATTTACCCAAAACCCGTGTATGCTTCATCAAAAATGATGAAGAAACGAGCGTTCATAGAACTGAAGCCGCCCAGAACCAATAAACTGGCTCCGCACTTGTTCGCCCGCAGGAGCGGTAGTCACACCAAACAAATACACGCCACCTGTGCGGGGATTGGTATAGGGTCGCAACCCTATGGTCACGGTAGCGTTGGGGGGAATGGGTGGGTTAAAGGTCAGCTCAAGGGTGTCTGACTTTACTTGTGTGGTTTCGACTGCGGTGCGTTGGGTGCGATCGCCATTCAGGTACGCATAGGTACCCTTAAGATTAAACTCGACTCCATCCACTCCTTCCGTCTGCTGAAGCATCACACGCCCCAGCGGCTCACTGGCATCCGCTGGAAGCTGAAGTGTAAATAGGTAAGTCGCGCTCCAGGCATAGGTTTGGTTGTCGGTCGTGCTGACTTTCCCTAGACGAGGTACCCCCGCAAACTGAACCGTTCCATCTGCAAACCGAACCGCAGCAGCCGGAAAGGTGACAAAGCCCAAGCTCACAAGACCCGCGGCAAAAGTCGTGGCAAAGGCTGTCAGCCAGCGACCACGGTTTTGCCCCATCCATTGAAAACGATTCAGCTTCATAAAAATCCTCCTGAATGACAGAAAGAGGGATAGTTCGCCCAGCCCTAGAGCGAAGGTGACTTAGTGCTATTGATTAACTCAGACCGAATTTGGGCCAGTTCTGCCGTCAAATCCAGCAGCGCTCGCTCCAGAGATGGATCAATAGACGAAGTCGTAGCGGGCGATGGGTCATTGCTCGAAGCGGTCGATGAACTCCCGCCGTACTGAGTTACAACGCTATCCACCATCCGACGGGCTTCAACCTCTGCTACAGCACCTTTTTCTGCCAGCAATTCCGCAAATGCATTGGGATTAGACTGAATCAGCGCTAAGTTTTCTTCGCGCTTAAGTGGATCTTGAATCGACTCTACCAAAGAAGTAGAGGCACCCAAGGTGATGCGAAAGCCCTTCTTTAAAAGATCCAATGCCGTATCTGAATTCATCGCAACATCCTCACTAACCCTGATACCCTAAGGGTACCTATCTTCCATTTCCTCTGACAACTCCACTTAACCACCTCAATGAGCGATCTCCATATCTCGTGGGATGAATATCACCACAAAATTGAAGCCTTAGCCGTTGCCGTTGATCAATCCGGCTGGTCGTTTAATCAAATTGTCTGTCTAGCAAAGGGAGGGTTACGCGTCGGCGATACCCTGGCCCGTTTGTTTGATGTGCCCCTTGCAATCCTTGCCACAGCGTCCTACGGCGGCACCAATAATCAAATGCGAGGTTCCATTACCTTTAGCCGAGATCTCACCATGACCACACCCAACCTCGGCAATCGGGTTTTGGTGGTAGATGACTTGGTAGATTCTGGGATTACCCTCAAAAAGTCTTTGGTTTGGTTGGATCGTCAGTATGGGTTTTACATCGATGAGATGCGGACAGCGGTATTGTGGCACAAAGCCTGTTCCGAGTTTGCCCCTGACTACGCTGTAGACTACCTGCCCGATAACCCCTGGATTCACCAGCCCTTTGAACGTTATGAAAAGCTGACCCCCGCTGAGCTTGCAAAGTCCTTGGGATCTTGAATTAAACACATTGGGCCTCTTGCATGAATCTTTGAAGCCAGCGATTGAATATTTCCTACGGAAACGCTGCGCGAACTGCGCCTACAAGAACACAGTCTGCACTTCGACAAGCTCAGTGACCACCTACGCAGACTAAATCCAAATTTTTATTCAGTCCCCCTAGGGAGACTTCGCTTGTGTAGCCGCGTTGGCGTAGCCTGTCCGCAGGACTTATTCAATCGCTGGGTATTCATGCTTTGCTAGAATGCTAAAGCGCAGCCTATGCTTCCAGTCTTCTTACCGCGCCGCACATTAACCCTTATCCGTCTGCCTAAGACTGGTGCCGCTTGCGGCGACAGACCGATTTTATCTCTGGAGTTTCATGTCTTTTTCTAAACTCGGTCTGTCTGATTCCATCGTCCGTGCCGTAACCGCACGCGGGTACACAGAGCCTACGCCCATTCAAATGCAGGCGATTCCCATCGTTCTGTCCGGTCAAGATTTACTCGCAGGTGCCCAAACCGGAACGGGTAAAACCGCTGGCTTCACATTGCCGCTTTTGCAGCTCCTCTCTGCCAAAAAAGTCCAAGATTTACCCACCCGTCGCCCACCCGTGCGCGCCCTGGTGCTCACCCCCACCCGTGAACTCGCAGCCCAAGTAGAAGAGAGCGTGCGGGAATATGGCAAATACCTCAATCTAAACTCCATGACGGTCTTTGGTGGGGTTAGCATCAACCCCCAAATTCGTCAGCTTAAGGGCCGCGTCGATATTTTGGTTGCCACTCCCGGTCGTTTGCTCGACCACGTTCAGCAGCGCACCGTGGATCTCTCACAGATTGAGATTTTGATCCTGGATGAAGCCGATCGCATGCTGGACATGGGTTTCCTTCCTGACATCCGCCGTATTTTGGCATTGTTGCCCCAAAAGCGCCAAAATCTGTTGTTCTCAGCCACCTTCTCCAACGAGATTAAAGCCCTGGCCCAGAAGATGCTGAACCAACCGGTGCTGATTGAAGTGCCAGCCCTCCACCCGAAGGCAGAGCTGATTGAGCAAAAGATTTACCGTGTAGATCGCGCTCAAAAACCGAATTTGCTCACCCATCTGATCAAGCAGCACAATTGGTATCAGGTGTTGGTCTTTACCCGCACGAAACATGGCGCAGATCGTCTCTCTAAGCAGCTTAACCATGTAGGGATTCCGGCCCTAGCCATCCACGGCAACAAAAGCCAGATGGTTCGCACTCGAACCTTAGCCCAGTTCAAGGATGGCAGCCTTCAGGTTTTAGTCGCCACGGATATTGCAGCACGGGGCATCGACATCAGCGAACTGCCCCAAGTGGTGAACTTTGACCTGCCCAATGTCCCCGAAGACTACGTCCATCGCATTGGTCGCACGGGCCGCGCTGGGACGGCAGGAGAAGCGCTTTCTTTGGTCTGTGCCGATGAGTTTAAGTATTTGTCTGACATTGAAAAGCTGATCAAGCGATCGCTCCCCCAGGAAGTCATTGCTGGGTTTGAACCCAACGCGGTTGCAGAAACCCCAGCCCCCACCAATGATAAACGCAGAGGTTCTCGGGGACGGTCTTCTTCTAGAACTCAGGAGAAATCCTCTGGCGTCTATGGCGGTCAGGGCGGAGGAGAAGCGTCATCTGCAAGCGCATCCCCAGGCCGACGCAGACGGCGGCAGTCTAACGCGAAATAAGGTGATTTACGGAAAACAACTTACCGCTGACTTCGGCTCCGCTCAGCCAGCTAGACTCGTCAGGCATTGTACCCTGAGCGGAGTCGAAGGGTACAATCTTTCCCAGAAATCCCCTAAGGTGATCGCCATTACGCCCCTAACCCATGAACCATTAAGGTTAAGGGGCGATTGACTACCCTTGGGCCACACCTTCCTCGCGGGCCGCTTGTTCCACGGCGGCGGCAACGGCGGTGGCAACCCGTGGGTCAAAAACGGACGGGATGATGTGATCGGCGGTTAACTCTTGGGGGCTGACTAGGGCGGCGATCGCATGGGCTGCTTCTAAATGCATGGTCGTGGTAATGGCGGCAGCGCGGCAATTCAGGGCACCGCGAAATATCCCTGGAAACGCCAATACATTATTGATCTGATTGGGATAATCACTGCGTCCGGTCGCCATGACTGCCACCAACCCTTGCGCCAGTTCAGGCTGAATTTCTGGCACCGGATTTGCCATTGCAAACACAATGGAATCTTTCGCCATGACTCGCAGCATATCGGGGGTGAGCACCCCTGGAGCGCTTACACCAATAAAGACGTCGGCATCTTTTAGCGCATCTATTAGTGAACCAGAGACATCAATGGCAAACAATCGCTGTTCTGGGGTTAGGGTCTCATCGGTCTTGCTGAGGATGCCTTGGCGATCACAGAGCCACAGGGTTGTTGCACCTGCTTTTTGCAGCAGTCGTGCAATCGAAATGCCCGCTGCGCCGGCACCATTGATCACAATTTTGACGGTTTCTAAGGATTTTCCCACCACTTTCAAGGCGTTGGTCAGTGCAGCCAGCACCACAATGGCAGTACCGTGCTGGTCATCATGGAACACAGGAATGTTGAGTTCCCGCTGGAGTCGCGTTTCGATTTCAAAACAGCGGGGGGCACTGATATCTTCTAGGTTAATGCCGCCAAATACGGGGGCAATCCGTTTCACGGTCTCTACAATTTCATTCACGTCTTGGGTTGCCAAACAAATCGGGAATGCATTGAGCTGCCCAAATTCCCGAAACAGTAGGGCTTTGCCTTCCATGACGGGTAGGGCGGCCTCTGGGCCGATGTTGCCGAGTCCCAACACGGCGCTGCCATCGGTGATGACGGCGACGGTACTTTTTTTGATGGTCAGTTCATAGACGCGATCAGGGTCTTGGGCGATCGCCATACAAATGCGGCCCACGCCAGGGGTATAGGCCATTGCCAGTTCATCCTGGCTTTGGAGGGGTAGTTTGCTGATGGTGATCAGTTTGCCGCCCTGGTGGAGTTCAAAGGTGCGGTCTTTTACCGAAAGAACCT
>JANLSD010000106.1:0-19291 GCA_031362245.1 Acaryochloridaceae cyanobacterium OTE_25_metabat_464
GTATGGTTAATTTTTAAAAAACCTAAAGACTTATATTTTTCCAAGAATCAGCATCGGCAAAACGGGAAAGGTCTCTTAGGTTCTCCGTTACCACTACAACACGCCTACCAGGCGATTCTTCTTGTAAAATTTTCCACTGAGCACAAAGAATAATGTCTACGTCTATATTTTTAGGATTTGATGTACCTTGACTTTTGGATTGAGCAGAAGCCCAGAGTATAGATGCTTCTTCTAAAACCTTAGTGGTTATAGGCAAAAAATCAATTACTCTTCTCAAATCATTTAACCGTTCTATTCCCTCACAAGATCCAGTTGATTGAGAAGCTAAAATCAACCCTCTTTTGACTTCATACATACAAATTTCAGAAGTGTTTACAATAACACCTCTAGAAAGTAATTTATACAACCATTTACGATATTCTATAGCTTTTGGATGAGAATTAGGATTACACATCCATCCAAGCACACCTGTATCTAAGATAACTATCACTTCTATGAAAAGACTTTTCTTCCAACAGGTCGGCTAGCATCAATAATTTTTTGGAAATCGTCAAGCTCATTATCAGTTAATTCTACTTCTGTAGAATTAACTCTGTCCTTATCAATCCAAGTTTTCAGTAGACTCATCGCAGCTTGATTTACTTGAAGCTGCTCTTTAATATTATCTCCCACTCTTAAAGCATCAAAACCTTTAACTTCCTTGCAGTCACCCAACTCGGCTTTTAAATCTGAGTTTAATAAGTCATACTTTTTCTTCAAGCTAACAATGCTAAGATCCGTCTCTTCTCTAAACATTGAGTACCAAAAAAGCATTGAATATACTGAATCTAGGCTCATCGAACTAGAGTCAGCTATTTCTTTTGGAGATTTACCTAGCTTGTACTCCAGAGCAACATCTCTAACAAGAGATCTAAGCGAGTGTCTAGAATGAAAGCGCTTATGATTGAGTTTTCTGTACAGATCTCGTACTAACTTATTTCCAGGAAATATAAAGTCTGTCAATCCAATTCTAAATTTTATCGAATCGGATAGTTTAAATATCGAATAATTCATCTCTACAGCTTTTGCCTTATTTTGAAACAAAGCAAAAAAGGCATTTGAAATCAAAATAAAAGAATTTTTTAGAATAATTGATGCGGATTGTCTTCTTGTTTTTACATTTATAATCTCAAGGCTTTCTCTAATTTCATTTTGGCTCGTCTGAGGAATTATATCCCAATAGTCGTCAATAATTTCAGAAATTAAATGTGTAGCCCTAATTGCGTTGGCTAAATCTAGTTTAAAGGGATTGTTTTTGATTTTGTTGCTCAGGAAAATGAGTTCCTCTGTTTTTTCGCAAAATGGAATTGACTGAGTAAGCAAGTCTGACATTGACTTGTTCTTTGAATGCGCAAGCTGTAGAAGTTCTTCAGAAACACCAATACTATTTTGAGCGTCATAGTTTAATTGTCTAAAATATTGAGAAACTTTAGACAAAATATCTCTAGTTGGATGCAGAGAAGAAAGATTTTGTTCTGGGGTGGATAGAATCATAGACAAGTAACGTCGAACATAACGTAGTCTTCACTTTATTATCTCACATCAGATCAAAATGTTTATGAGTCCTCTACTCCAGCTCAAAACCATTGTTATCACCCAACCATTTCCTCTATTGTTTGCCTCTATCAGCGGCACGCATCTCTATGGGTTTCCCTCTCCAGACTCAGACTACGACCTGCGGGGCGTTCACATTCTGCCGCTGGCGGAGGTTATTGGCCTAAACCCAAGCAAAGAAACCATTGAAGTCTCAGAAATGCAAACAGACCTTGAGCTAGATTTAGTCACCCACGATATCAAAAAATTCTTCACCCTCATGCTCAAGCGCAATGGCTACGTGCTAGAGCAACTGTTCTCTCCGTTGATTGTGCAGACTACGGTGGAACATGAGGAAGTTAGGGCGATCGCCCCCCAATGCATCACCCGTCACCACAGCCACCACTACCTGGGTTTTGCCAAAACCCAATGGCATCTGCTGAGCAAAGAATCTCAACCACGGGTCAAACCTTTGCTGTATCTGTATCGCGTCTTGTTGACAGGTATCCATCTGATGCAAACAGGTGAAGTGGAAGCCAACCTTATTACCCTCAATCAACAATTCCAGTTGTCTTACTTACCGGATCTGATTGCCCAAAAACAAACCGGAACGGAAGCCGAAGCCCTTGGCAAAATCGATCTTGCCTTCCATGAACGGGAGTACCAGCGACTTTGCCAATGTCTTGAAGAGGCTAGTCAAAATAGCCATTTACCCACAGATCCCTCAGCCAAAGCAGCCCTCCATGACTTACTGGTACGGGTGAGACTGGATGCCACAACCCCATAATGCTTGTTCAAATTAAAATCCTTAAACCCAGTCTAGGCGGACTTGTGTGTACGCCGCAGCCTTTTATAAGGGGGGATTAAGGGGATATTCAACTAGAGGCTAACTTCTGGAGCATGGCCTTAGCGAGGTCATATTGCTTAAATTGTCGCTCTTCGCGCCGAAATTCTGGGGTATGCACCCGCAGGCGACCGTTTACCCATGTTTCGCCGTGGCGTTTGTGCAGCAGCTCATGGTACATCACAAACTCCGCTACATAGCTTGGAACCTTGGGGTCGTCTAAGGTGCGGCTGAGGACAATGCGATCGCGAGCGGGTTCGTAGTGCCCATACTTGCGGTGGGTAAAGGACTTGCTCCAGGCAAGCTGCGGTTTTGGCAGGGTTTTGTCAAAGTAGCGCTGATGCACGGTCTGGAAGATGGTGTCTAGGTTATGGGCATGGCCCTGGGCAGTATCGGCAATGTCCCCAACGATTAAATCCATTGCCAACAAAATTTCGCTAAATTCTTCAGAACTAGAAAATTGCTGAACGATTTGGGTGGTTTCGGGACTGTTGCCATTGCGGATAATGTGTGCAAGGGCGTTCCAGACCTGATCATCGGCAGCAATAAAGCCTTCATTAAGCTCCACCTGGATTGTTTTGGGCGTAGGTCTAAAGCGATAAAGCGCCGCCATATTCGTCAATTCAAGACTCATGGGTTTAGCTGAGGCGATCTGCGCTTTTGCCCGTGCAAAACCCTTCGGGGTAAAAGGCCGATCTAGGGATTGGAGGATCTGCTGAAATCGCTGCATGGACTCAAGATGGGACAGCAGATGCTGTGCTTCGAGTAAATACTGCATCCACGCATAAAAGGATTTTGAGTTGCCTGTTAAATGAGCTGGAGTGAGACGATTGTAGCTACAAATTTTCTCGATTTCGCTGACTTTGTGGAGCAGCAGATTAAACAAAGGTTGAATGGTGGCGGGGGTAAGGGACGATTTCCCCTCCCCTAGATTGTGCTGGGCAAACTTGGAAATCTCGGATTGGATGTACTGATGTTGCCCCCGAACATTCCGCAGCGCAAGGGTTTGATGTGTTGACGCTGGCAAGGATGCATCGGCGATGGGCAGATGTTTGAGATTGATTTGCTTAAGAAAGGCGTAAGCTTTGCGGGATGGGGTGGGCAACTGAGCGGGCGTTATCCGTGCTTGGGCACAAATTTGTTCGGTGGCTTGGAGGGCAGCCAATACACTTTGCCGAAATTTCTCAATATTCTGGGCTGGAATCCCAACCTTGAGCTGTTCCCGCACTCGATTCGATGCCGTCACCAATCCTGAGATCCGCACAGTCATAATGTCTTTATCCGTCGCTCGCCAACCATCATAGAGGACTAAAGCCGTGACAATCCAGCCACTAACCCTTCACAGATCATCGCCATTTTAGGGATGTCTAGGGTTTCAATGCGATCGCCAGCCTTATGATAATTCGGGTTCCGTAAAAAAGCCGTATCCGTCACCATCATGGCGCGATAGCCCCGATCCCAGAAGGGCGAGTGATCGCTAAAACGTGTGACTGCCACAAACTTACCTCCATCAATGGCAGGTAGCCACTGACAGGGCATTCCAGTGGTGCGCATTTGCCGACTTAACAACAACAAATCGGGAATCGCGGTTAGATTGCCAACCAGGGCAATGAAGTCGCCTGTGGTTGGATAAAAATACTTCAGGCCAGGGGGATAAGTTTGGGAATTCGGCGTGGTGCAAAAGTAGCCCAGCATCTCCAGAGACAGCATCAGTCGAATGGATTCATGGTCTTGCCACAACTGCGTTGCATAGGCTTCACTCCCTTTCACGCCGTACTCTTCGAGGTCAAAGGCCACGAGGCGTATGGAACGACGGATGGGCTGGGCAGCAAACACACGGGCCAACTCCAACAGGACGGCTACGCCACTGGCGTTGTCATCGGCACCAGGGGTTCCAGGGACAGCATCGTAATGGGCACCGATTAAAATCATGCCCTGATCGCCTTTACGACTGGAGGTTCCAGGCAGATTTAAGACAAAATTGTGATGAACTCGCCCGCCTTTCTGGAGCGTGAAGTCATGACGTTCTACCGTGCCCCACTGGCTGAACTGGGCTTGAATATATTCTTGGACAAAAAAGTGCCCTGCTGTCGCAAGGTAGGGATCTCGTTCCCGTGCGATTTGGTGGAGGTGATCTTGGAGGTGGCTGACTAAGGCTGGCTCGGGTGACATCTCTAGGGTGCGATCGCCGTAACTTCAGGACAAACCGTTTGGAGAGAATGGGCGATCGCCTCCCTTTGCTCCGCGTCATACCCCCATCGCTTCAGGAATGCCGCGTAATCGCCAGCATTCGTCGTAATGCCTTGCCATAAACCCTCCGCTTCGGCCTTAACATAGGGAAAACCCAGCAATCTTATTAACGCTGCTGTTCGTCGCTGCACTTGAGCGGATTGGGCGGCCTGATCAAGATTTTGGCTACGACGGTGGGTCATTTCCATCGCCGTAGACATGGCGAGATTTTTGACCAACAGCCCAGGGGGGATCTCCGTTGATTGATGGAGTGCAGCCGCGACGACGGGAATCAACGTATCCACCAACCCACGGGAATCTGTGAGATACGCCACAAAGAACCCTCGCGCACTATTTTGGGTTGCTGTCAGTTCCGTTGCAGCAGCTCCAAATTCTGCATCCTGAATGACCGCCTGCTCTCGTTGATCGAGTAAAGATTGAGCAGCGGCGATCGCCGCTTCAAAGCTCATAGCACTGGAAATCGTCATGATGAATATTGCCCCAGTCTTGGATTCAGCCTAAACCGTTTTTAACAACGGCCTATCGGAATGGTACATTACTTGCGGATAGACCCTCATCACGCTTTTTGTATGACCTTTCAAGTGCCCCTCGCTCAGCTCATTGATGTTCTGAATGCTATGTCGCTGCATGTGTCTGAGCAAGTGCGATCGCACACCACCACAGGACTGACGACCGATACCCGTGCTATCCAGCCTGGAGAACTCTTTTTAGCCCTGCGAGGGGAAAGCTTTGACGGACATCGGTTTATTGAGCAGGCGATCGCATCTGGGGCCATTGCGACCATTGTAGAGCAGCCCATTGAGGCAGAAGTCCCTCAGCTTGTCGTTGAAAATACACTGAAAGCCTATCAGACCCTTGGGCGATGTTGGCGTGATCAGTTTGTCATTCCGGTCATTGCCATTACGGGTTCTGTGGGTAAAACGACGACCAAAGAACTGATTGCAGCGGCACTCTCAACCCAAGGATCTGTCTTAAAAACCGAGGCTAATTTCAACAACGAAATTGGTGTCCCTAAAACCCTCCTCAACCTCAACCCAGACCACGACTTTGCCGTGATTGAAATGGGGATGCGTGGCCCTGGCGAAATTGAAGAACTCACCCACATTGCCCGTCCCACCATAGGACTCATTACCAACGTGGGGACGGCCCACATTGGACGACTGGGATCTAAAGAAGCGATCGCCCGTGCCAAGTGCGAACTCCTCGCCAACCTACCAACCGACAGCACCGCCATCCTCAATGCAGAGAATCCACTATTGCTAGAAACCGCTAAGACAGTCTGGAGTGGACGAACCATTACCTATGGGCTGACCACAGGGGATCTACGGGGCAAGATTGTGGATGGCAAAACCATTGAAGTGGATGGGGTTTCCTATCCGCTGCCGCTGCCAGGGGAGCATAATGCCCTGAACTTTTTGGCGGTGATTGCGATCATGCGATCGCTCCAATTAGATGACGCCCCTCTCCGCAAAGGCATCACCGTCAACCTCCCCGAAGGACGGGCACAGCAGTATGCCATGCCCAATGACATACTGCTGTTGGATGAAACCTACAACGCGGGGGCAGAATCAATGGCAGCAGCCCTCAAACTTCTGGCCCAAACCCCAGGAACTCGACGAATTGCAGTTTTAGGCCCGATGAAAGAGTTAGGCGACTACGCCGAAGAACTCCACCGGAAGGTGGGTGAACAGGTGGAGGCGCTGAGGATTGATGCGCTATATATTTTGGATACTGGGGCGGAAGGAACGGCGATCGCCCAAGGGGTTGCCACAGTCTCCACGCAGCAGTTTGAAACCCATGATGCGCTGGTAGAGCATTTGGTGGGGGTGGTGAGAGAGGGCGATCGGGTATTGTTTAAGGCATCTCATTCTGTTGGGCTAGATCGAGTGGTGAATGATTTAAAGACTCGTTTATGATCTTGTTATGAGCAATCCTTTGTTTGAGATGCTGATTCCTAAGCGACCCGTATCACATCAAGCCAAAAATCGAGAGAACCTACAGGCTTGGAAAAATTACATTTACGGTCGTGCGAGGAATGAGTGGACTGGAGGTACGCCTTATGAAAAGCCAGGACTTCGACTCACGCTCGTTTACTTGTGTGATGCCGATCCGGCAGACATAGACAATACCATCAAGCCAATCCAAGATGCATTAGTGGGTATTGTTTATGCAGATGACTTGCTCATTTCGGATGTTGACAGTCACAGAAGATATCTTGAAGATGAAATTGATTTAACCCATCTACCGCCACTCTTAATGAGTGGCGCTTTACTACAAGAAGAGTGTGTTTACGTTCGTGTTTGTTTAGCCGAGAACCTGGAAGACTATCTATAGAGGCACATCTATGAACAGCACCACTGAGTCTTTGCAGGAACAAAAAATTAGATCTAAGGCTGAAGAGTTATTGAACAAGGGTTATCAAGTCTTAATTGAACCCTCAATCTCAGAATTACCCTTTGATCTAGGAGAATATCGTCCAGATTTAATTGCAAGGAAAGATAATGAAGGTATTATTTTAGATGTAAAAAACAGTCTTAAGCGTTGGCCTATATCTCGATTTCAAGATATTTCTGATCGGATTGCTTCCCATCCAGGGTGGCGATTTATATTGATAAAACTAGATGATGTTAATGAGAAGTTTTTGCCCTCAAGTCAAAGCGACTTGCCATCTTGGGATGATTTGAATTCTCGGATCAACAAATTAAACATGCTTGTTCAAGAATCATTCATCGAGCCAGCACTTTTGTTCTTTTCGAGCATTCTGGAAGCAGCAATGCGGAAAAGAGCCATTCAGCAAAACATGCCAATTTGGCGTTTTCCCGAAGAAAAGCTTCTAAACCATCTTTTTTCTGATGGAGAAATCTCTATATTGGATGTAGACCTTTTTGAGACTTGCTTAGATCTGAGAAATAAATCTGCTCATGGCACAACCATAGTAATTGAGCCTGAACTATTGAGAGCAGCTTGTAATTCGATCCAAGCTTTAGTTAAGCAATGGAGTAACGAAGGTTCCGAAATGTCTTGAATCTCCTTGAGGGTTAACCCAAGTGCTTTAGCCCACGCTCTGAACAATTTTGAGAACCCAAATTTTGAGCGTTGTATCTGCGCTGGCGCTCACCAATGTCTGACCGTCTGGGCTAAGGGCGATCGCATTCACCAAATCAGAATGTCCCCGTAGCTGACCGATGCACTGATGATTGGCCGTCTGCCAAAATTTAATGGAGCAGTCTGAATGGGCACTCGCCCAAAACCGATCATTCGGGCCAAACAGTAGTGCATTGGTTTCCGGTAAACCTGCCAGAACACGTAAGTTTTTGCCTGTAGCGACATTCCAGACCCGTAGCGTTTCGTCCTTACCGCTGCTGATTAGCATCTTGCCGTTACGGCTAAAGGCGATCGCCTGAGTCATGTCTTCATGGCCTTTTAAGGTCTTGAGCAGCTTTCCCTGCTGGCTATCCCAAAGTTGTACGGAACCATCTTCACCGACTGTCGCGAACATTTCTCCGTCAGGGCTAAAGACGGCATTACACACCCAGCCCGCATGAATATTGATGAAAACATGGCTTTTTTTTGCATTAGCCACCTTCCCAAAGAATAGCCACTGATTAAAGGCGATCTTCCAAAACCGTAAAGTGTTGTCATAACTTGTGCTCACTAGGCTTTTGCCATCGGGGCTAAAGTTAAGACTGCTGACATAGCTCGTATGCCCTTTCACCGTTCCGACACCCAGGCCAGAAACGGTGTGCCAAAGCTTAATTTCCCCGTCAAAGCCTGCCGCCGCAATGAGCTGACCGTCAGGACTAAAGGCGATCGTATCCAGAGACCATGTATTGCTACTGGTCAGTAATTTCACCCGTTCTCCGGTACCCGCATTCCATATCATGACAGTCCCATCTTCACTTGCACTGGCGATGCGCTTTCCATCAGGGCTATAAACCACGGCCTGAACAGACTTAGAATGCCCCTCAAGGGTTCGCAAACAGCTCCACTGCACCGACAAAGAACGATGGACTGGATCGCTTGCTGGGGAAGATTTTGGAGCCACAGGCGGAGATCTTCGTGCCGAGGCAGTATTGAGAGGCTGACGATCTGGAATGGCAGGTTGCTGCCGAACGTGAGAGCTAAACGTGCGACTGGGAGAGCTTTGAGGCGTAGATGACTGAGAATTTAAGTCTTGAAGCACCTCAGCCGCAGTGGCATAACGCCGATTGGTGGCGGGCGCAATCATTTTATCGACGATAAAGCCTAGTTTTAGGTCTACCGACTGAGTCAGATAGTCTCGCCATACCCAGTTACCCTCACCTAAATCAAACAGGTCAAAGGGTGACAGGTGGGTTAGCAGCCGCAGACAGGTTACGCCCAGGCCATAGATATCACTGGCAAAGGTGGCTCGACCTGCGGCCTGCTCAGGGGCAGCATAGCTGGCACTGCCGATAATCGTGCCCGTCTTGGATAAGGAGGTGCCTGTTACCGTTTTAGCCGCGCCAAAGTCAACCAGGATAAAAGGGCCAGAGGTTCGAGCAATGATGTTTTCGGGTTTGATGTCGCGGTGAATGACCTGATGACCGTGGATAGAATCTAAGACGGGCAGCATGGATGCCAACAGCTTTGTAACCTTGGCGCTGGGCCAAGCGCCAAACTGAGCGAGGTCTTGCTCTAGATTTTGACCGTCAATAAATTCTTGAACCACAAACTGCTGATTTGGAAGTTTATCGGGCTGCTCAATGTAGGCCAACAGGTTGGGAATTTGGGGATGGCTGCCCAATTGCGCCAGCCGCGCTGCCTCTTGGCGGAAGAGGATCGCGGCTTTATCTGGGCTATTTTGGGTGAAGGGGCGATCGCAAAACTGTTTGACCACACATCGGGGCTTCGTGGGTTGGGTCTCATCCACCGCCAACAGTGTGCGTCCAAAGCCACCTTGCGCCATGAGCTTCAGCATTCGGTAGCGGTCTTTTAAAAGTAGGTTTGCCCCGCAGCTTTGACAGACTAAAGCTGCGCTAGGGTTTTTCGGATTTTGACAGGTTAGGTTGAAGCAATAGCTCATGTTGCTCGGGACTGAAAGGCCGAAATTTAGCGACTCAGCTTAGAGCGCGAGTCTACTAGAGCTTAGCCCACTGCGCGGGGTTGAGCCAGTAATGCCTTAGCTGCTCATAAAGCCTTGAGTGATGAGTTAAAAATTCTTGAGGTTCTTCAAAAAAGGTTTCCGGTGCCACAGCAAAAAACTCCGCTGAATTGGTTGCACCATAGGGGTTCATGACAGTTTTTTGACAGACAGGACAAAAATGACACCTTGAACTACTTTGCCCCATTCTTGGGCTTAGCTTTGCCGATTCGGCTCAATCCCCAATGCTCGAAGTTGAGCAACTAGACGCTCCGCTAGAGCCTCCGCTTGAGTAGCCCGCTGCCGTTCTTGCTCTATCAGAGATTCTGCCTGCACTACCCGCTGCTGCTCCTGTTCTGACCGCTGTGCCAACTGCTCCACCGCCGTCAAAACCCTATCGCCTCCCTCATTCCACCACCGCAGCCATAACCCATCTGTCCCTTGATAGCCACCGCGCCAAATGCCTAGGCCTAGCTTCAGTTCCTCAAACCATAGCCGTTGCTCAGTGAGCTGCAACTCCTGATAACGAGTGCCCACCAGTTCAAACGCCCGAAACTGGTTTTCATACCGATCAAACAAGACATAGTAAGGCACCCGCAGAATTTGCTCATAGACCTGCCACTTTGTCGGGGGCTGATTCACCTCTCGCAGCGTCTGCCCCAAATCCTCCGCCTCAGTGCCTGGAGATAATAGCTCCACCACCAAAAAGGGAGCCACCCCCTCCTGCCAAATTACATAGCTCCAGCGCAGATCGGCCTGCTGGTTGGCTGGCTCAACGCCCAAGACCAAAAACCAATCCGGTCGCTTATGCCATTGGGGATGTTTGGCATCGTAGTAAAGATTCAGATCCGTCCCCATAAACATCTGTTCAGCCGGATATTGCGAAGACCGACAGGTCTCGCGCAAAAGCTGGGGTTGAAAGTCATGGAACTCGTCCGGCAAACCTGGTTCCTCAGGATCTTCACTCGGAAGATCATACATCGTGGGGAGGGTCTGCTTGGGGACGGGGGGATACACGCTATCCATACTCAAAACTTCAGTGCAATAGCCCTAAGGTAGCATTCTTTCTGAGGTGGATCGGGGTTGGCAAGTTCATGACATGCAACAGTGGGTAGGGGCGGTTTTTGTCATCACTTTGGGGTCAGAAGCAAGGCTGTTTTAGCTAAACCCGCCCCTACGACTGACAAACAGAACAAAAATGACACGATCGCCCCGCCAGCCGAATTTTTTCAATGGGCGTAGCGCACACACGGCAAGGCTCCCCCGTCCGGCGATACACCCAGGCAACACTGCCGTAATTACCGTTAAGTCCCGACACCTGTCGGAAATCGCTAAAGGTCGTCCCCCCTTCGCTCAGGGCCTTTTGAATGACCGAAACGATCGCCCCATGCAGCCGTTCAATCTCCCCAGTCGTAATGCTGCGACAGGGACGAGTGGGATGGATGCCGCCCAAAAACAAAGACTCATCCACATAGATATTGCCCAATCCTGCGATGCGAGTTTGGTCGAGGAGCGTGTTTTTGATAGGGCGATCGCGGCCTTTAACCACCCCCGCTAAATACGAGACCGAAAACTCAGCCGACAGGGGTTCTGGCCCTAAGGCACCCATCCCCGCCATGATGACATTGGGTTCCTCCGTGGGCGGAATCCACCACATCTGTCCAAAAGTACGCTGATCGACAAATCTCAGCTCTTGGTGCTGCTCAAACAACAGCCGCACCCGCGTATGTTTAGAAACGGCGACCGAATCAGCCAACCACAAAAGCTGACCCGTCATCCGCAGATGTACACCTAGCCAACCCGCAGGCCGGACGGACTTTGAGCTAGGCCGCACCAATTGCGCCAGTAAATACTTACCACGTCGTGTCCAGGTCTTAATTTGTGTGCCTTGTAGACCCTCCTGAAACTGGCTAACCGATGGATGAGCCACTGTGCGGGGGAGTAAGACCTCAGCAGCGGCGATCGCCTTTCCACAGGTCGCCTCATTTAGTCCAAGGCGAACCGTCTCAACTTCGGGTAGTTCCGGCACGGGGTTAATCCTAATGACACACGAGAATGGTTCTGCTTTTAAGTCCGCGTAGGCGGATATCGTTCTTGTAGGCGCGGTTTCAACCGCTGGCCTAATTCTGCGTCTTATTTAGTCCACGATCCTAACAGTGATCTTGGGCGATCGCCCTACCCCTGCAAAACCACCCGAGTCCGCTTTCGCAATACGCGAACCGTCGCCCGTTGCCCAATTTATTGGCTGCGCTCGATAGTCGATGGATGAGATGTTGCAGAATAGAAAGGTCATCAAACATGGATCTATGAGTATCGCCGCCCTAAGCTGGTCAGAATTAGAAACCCTCACAGACTTTCAAATCGATACCATCAATGGACCCACCAACGCCCAAGCTCGACTGCGGCTGTTTGGGCAAACCGAGGCCGATGTGCGCGTCACCCTTTACCGTGATCATCATGCTTGGTGTCCCTACTGTCAAAAAGTATGGCTGTGGCTAGAGGAAAAACAGATTCCCTACCGCATCGAAAAAGTAACCATGTTTTGCTACGGCGAAAAGGAAACCTGGTACAAGCGAAAAGTCCCCTCAGGCATGCTGCCCGCCCTGGAACTAGACGGTCGCATCATCACCGAAAGCGACGATATTCTGATTGCCCTAGAACGTGCCTTTGGCCCCTTGAGCTTGGGCATGACAGATTCCGCAGTCCGTCCCCTCCGGCAACTAGAGCGCCTTCTCTTTAGAGTGTGGTGCGCTTGGCTCTGCTATCCCACCCGTTCTTTACAAGACGATCAGCGCAGCCGTGAACAGTTTACGGGTGTGGTTGCCCAAATTGAAGCAGCCCTCAGCCGTACCCCAGGCCCATACTTCCTCGAACACTTTGGCACCGCCGATGTCATTTTTACGCCCTACGTAGAGCGCATGAACGCTAGCCTTTACTACTACAAAGGCTACTCCCTGCGGGAAGAAAATCCTCGGTTTGCAGCGTGGTTTGACGCAATGGAAAGCCGACCCACCTACCGAGGCACCCAAAGCGACTTCCACACCCACGCCCACGATTTACCGCCCCAAATGGGAGGCTGCTGGGAGAACGGCGAACCGCAGATGGAACTCAATAAAACCAAAGTAGACAACGGCCCGTGGTTTGAACTTCCCGATGTCACCTATCCAGAGCCGGAAACCTCCCGTGCAGAAGCACTCCAGCGCGTGATTAAGCATCGCGCCAACATTGTCCGCGTTAACCCTGCTGAAGATGCCCTGTTTGACGAAGCATTGCGTTGTGCCCTCACCCACCTCATGACAGGCGATGTGTGTACACCCCCCGCAGGCTCAGATGTGGCGTTGCGGTACCTGCGAGATCGCATCAGCGTCCCCAGAGACATGTCCATTTACGCAGGCAAACGATTGCGGGAAGCCTTAGAAAAGACGGCTGCATTGGTGGGCGATCGCCAAGGTCCTTCCATCCTCCTCCAACATCGCCGTGACCAAGATCCGGCCAATTTCATGAAGACTTAAGACCATGAAGACTTAAGACAAGACGGCGATCGGCAACCGTACTGTAATCGTAGTGCCCATCCCTGGGGAAGATTCAATCCCTAATTCTCCCCGATGGGCCTCCACAATCCGCTTCACAATCGCCAATCCTAATCCCGTCCCATTCGATTTGGTGGTCACAAAAGGTTTGGTGAGCTTTGGCAACACCTCTGCTGGAATGGGATTTCCGCCATTATGAACCTGGATGCCAACGCGATGGGTTGAGTCAAGCAGAAGGGAAAGGGAAATCTCATCTCCTTGGGCCACGGCTTCAAAGGCATTAGACACCAGATTAATTACCACCTGTTTTAATTTATCTAGATCGCCCCAGACTTTAACGGGTACTGGAGCTGCCGTAAACTTCAGGCATTTTCCTGTGGCTGCGGGCATCCCTTGAAGTACCGTCAGCATCTCAGCTATAAAGCCATTCAACTCCACTTCCAATTGCGTTAAATTCTGGGGTTTTGCGTAGAGCAAAATTTGATTCAGAAGTCGTTGGAGGCGATCGCCTTCATCTAACGCAAGAGAACGATAGGTTGTATATTGTTCCGGCAGTTCTAACCGCTTAAACGCATTTAGACCCAATAGCAATGTTGTGAGCGGATTCCGAATTTCGTGAACAATCATGGACGCAAGTTCACCAATTTCTGCCAGTTGTTCTAGTGCCTTATTTGCTTCCTTGAGAAGCGTAATATCCGTTGTAACAGACAACACATGGGGTTCATCTTCTAGCTGAATGATCTCTGCCGACATCAACCCAGTAAGGCGTTCCCCCGACTTTTTGCAAAATTCTACTTCCAGATTGGCGATTCTCCCTTCACTCTGAATACGATGCTTAAGGGCCTCACGGGCTGCGGGCGTAACCCAAATCCCTAGGTCAAGGGCACTAGACCCAATCATTTCTTGAGGACTATAGCCCAATAGCTGCAAGCAGCTTTCGTTTGCTTCAATGTAGCGACCCTCTTTAAGGGTACTGATGGTAATGGCACTTGGAGACGAGCGAAAGGCTTTAGCAAACTTTTCTTGGGAAATCATTAAGGCTTCTTCAGCTTTTTGACGCTCAATTTCTGCCGCAGCCCGTGCAGCAAAAATCTCTAGAATGGCGGTATGGCGAGGTTCGTCGCCAAAATACCGATCATCTAACACAGCCAAGTGTCCCAAGAGACTGCCCGTAGAGCTGAGCAGCGGCACTCCAGCATAACTTTCTGCCTCCATTTCCACTAGATCATGTTCTAAGGGAAATAAGCGCTGAAGATTGCTAGGAAAATATTGGCAACCTTTTCCCTTAAAGATTTGCTCACAGGGAGTGCCGTACAGATCGTATTCCTCATTTTCACCAAATTCATTCCCCAGCCAGAAAGCATAGGTGCAAACCTTGGTGGGAGGGCTATCGATGCAGCCGCTGACGAGGGCATAGCGGACGTTCAACGCTTGGGAGAGCGATCGCACGAGGGATCTAAAAAAGGCTTCTCCGGTAAAAGAAGCTGTCCCTTCAACAATCAAACGCAGGGTTTGCTCTGAGCGTTGGCGTTCTGCTACCTCTGCCTGAAGCTGCTGTAAAATACGTCCCCGCTCAATGGCATAGCGAATCACACGCAGCAGCACCCCTGAAGACAGTTGTTCTTTGAGTAGATAATCCTGTGCCCCTTGGGCGATCGCCTGCACAGATAGATGTGGGTTGTCTGATTCGGTCAACACCACAATCGGCAAATCTGGCACAGCAGCACGAATGCAATCTATCGTTTTTAGCCCAGTGGAATCGGGAAGCGTCAGGTCAAGTAAGACAACATCAAATCGGGTCTGACTCAGATACGCCAATGCCTGGGAAAGCTGTTTTGCACGAGTAATCTGCCAGGACTGATCATGACCGCTTTCTAGCATCTCCAGAATCAGAGCAGCATCGGCTTCATTGTCTTCAAGCAACAGTAGAGGTACAGGAACGTCCATAGCAGAACAGATAGGTTTTAAAAGAACAAACGGTTGCACTCATCCACTTCTACAGTAACCTCTGCCTAGAGTATTCCCTAGACCCTTGGGTCACTGAACTTTCAAAGCTTATGGGTAAGCGGCTGAGCCAACGTCCTCAGTTTTCTCAGCAGACCTTAGCCCTAAATTCAGCAAGATTCTGGATGACTCCCAGAGTCTCATCAGATGTGGCTCAGACTCCACCCCTACAGTGAAGTTATTGAAACAGGAGCAGCACATTATGTTTAACCCCAAAATGTTTAACCCCAAACTATTCGTTAAAGCAACCTTCGCAACCGTTGCAGTTCTCAGCCTTGGTCTTGCCAGTCATGCAGCCTCAGCCCAACCGATTTTTGTTACTCATGGATCCCACGGTGCGATCGCGATTGTAGATGGAGTCTCAGTGGGTGCAACCGCTCTACCCACAACCCCCAGCCAGGGTTCTCCAAATCTCGTTACCCGTGGCCCTGGCGGTGCTGCGTTTGTCGTCAATGAAGCGACAGCAGTTCAATCTATGACAAAAGCCCATCCCTCTCCCAAGCTGGTAACAATGGGTCCCCACGGCGCAGCAAGTGTCGTTGAGTAATTGGCCTCCACAAATCCGTTGTATTGAGATGAGTGAGTTCGATAATGGGGGCGATCGTTGGAGCAATGGCTCAGCGGTCAGCCCCCCTTTTTTCGTCGAGGATCATGGTCACATTAAATGCCCTTAAATCCAATCTGAGCTTCAACCACTTGTATCTCAGGGACAGCGTTTGTGTTCCGCCTCATACCCTTTGTAAACCCTTGACGCTGAATGCCAACCTGACTTAGAAAAATGCCCAGCAGTATCACACTACCGCCAATATATTGGGCCTGAGTGGGGGCTTCACCCAAAATAAAATAGGCTGAGAGTATGCCTGCAATGGGCGTAAAGGAAGCAATCAAGGACGCCATCGAAAGGCTAGACGCCCTTACCCCCGTCAACCAGAAAGACTGACCGACCACCACAATTAACACACCATATAACAGCATCCATTGCCACAGAAACGGCGACAGTACCTCCATGAAGTGATCGTGCCCATATAAAACTAATGCTAAGCAGAAGAAAGTGACGGTGCCGAGGGAAGTACGAACGATACTCAACAGGCCCAAAGGAACACGGGAGAGACTTCTTTTGCCAACAATGGCAGAGATAGATAAGGCAACGGCACCCACTGCGGCAGAAATCTCACCCACGCCGATGCTGGTATTGCCCATCGCCATCATGGTTGCGGTGGGTGGCTGAAGGAGGATTGTAATAGTGACGCCGAAGAACGCGGCGATCGCCCCCAAAACCTCCCACCGATTTACCCGTTCTTTCAGAATCCATACAGATAATGCAAGGGTCAGCGGGGGTTCTAGCCGCCCCACTAACACAACATTGTTAACCGCTGTTTGGGAAAGGGCCTGAAAAATTAAGCCAGGAGCCAAAGCGCCTGATAATAAGGTAACGATGACGAGGCCAATCCATTCTTGGCGCGATAGTCTTCCTAGAGTAATGGGATTGAGCTGCCGTCCGTAAAGCAGCACCAGCACCAATAAAGCGCAAAGATTGCCCACAAACAAAACATTGCACAGCGAAATGGGATTGTGCCCGCCCATGAAATGCTGGGCACCAATTTGGGTCAGTTTTCGAGTTACGGCACTGGATGCACCAAAGATGACAATGGCAAACCACAGAAATGCTTGGCTTGGAATGTTGCGAAGGAAAGAGGAGGGACGTTCGGGATGAGTCACAGGAATACAAGCTTCAAGAATGGGACGGTTTCCCAGATGGGATCTTCCAAGTCAGGCTTAACACAAGAAGTGATTACAAAGACCCTGAACCAGATAAAATTTAATGGCACCATAGTTTTCTGAGAATGTGATAAGTCGAACCTGAGGGTTCTAACGCAATAAATTAAGATAAATTCTGGTTTAGCTTCAGATGACCTTCAGCACCTCAAGTGATTCTTGATTCAGTCGCTATCTTCGGAGCACCAAAATGAAATTTACTTCTGTTCTATCCACTGTTGTTTTACTCGGTTTAGTCACGGTTTGGGATGCGCCCCTCAAAGCAGTTAGCCCTCATCTTGTTCAAGCTTCTGCTCAGGAAGTAAAGATTGCAACAGGTGAAACCGCACAACAGAAAATCGATCAACTGACCGCGTTAAAAGGCAAGCCAGGAAGTGGCGATTTACTGCGGAAGCTATACGCCAAAGACTTGACTCCTATTGGGATTCAGCCGGGTGGTGCAGGCATGGTCGTTAACTTGTACAGCAAAATGGATAACACTACGATTTCGCTTTGCACCACTTACGACGTTATTGTAGCGGTCAAGAAAGGCAAGATCGCAAAATTTGCACCTGCTGAAGTGAAGTAAGTCCAATGGCTGTCCCAGATCTCACGAGATCCCCCTGAAAGTGTGAGATGCCAGTAGGGTAGGGGGAATAAACGAATTTTGCAGATTCCCGTGAGGTCTTGGATGGAATTTAAAGATACGATTTTACTGCTTCATCCCATCGCCGCTGTCATCATTGTCTTTCCGCTCCTCGGTGTGGTACTCAATCGGGCGCTACAGGTTCGTCAGCGTCGCCTTGGTACTGATAAAAGTAAGATACCAGCCGTGGTTGGACAAGAACATGTTCAACTGGGGCGTTGGTTATCGGGGAGCGTTGTGGGGATTGTGCTGCTGGCGCTGGCCAATGATGTGATAGGAAATATTATTCAGAATGGGCTGTGGGGGAAGGAGCCGTTTAAGGTTGCTTTAATTGGAATGATGTTTGGGGCAGCGATCGCCTCCCTAGTCCTCCTCTACCAAGCCAAAGCAAAACTCTGGCGGGGGGTGTTTGCCACCTTGAGCAGTACGGCCTTAATCATCTTGGGTGCCCAAGATGGGGTGTATCGTAAAACGGAACAGTGGTACGTTTCACATTACTACTACGGCATTACAGCGGCGATTCTGATGATTATTTCGGTGACAATTCTACGCGAGATTTATCAGGATAGAACCAATCGCTGGCGCACAGTTCACATTGTGCTCAACAGTATTGCGCTTTTGCTATTTATCGGCCAAGGCATTACGGGAACGCAAGCCTTGCTGGAGATTCCGCTCCATTGGCAGAAGCCCTATGTGCAGAAGCTTTATGAACTCCAGTGCGATACGAAGCCCTGTACGGTTCAAGCTCCTGCTGTGCCTGCAAAGCCTTAGGAAAGTGTGCATAGTCAACACAACCACTGAAGCCCACAGTCCGCAACAGCAGAGGTAAAACCAATGGGCATTGAATTTGGGCGAGAGATTGCTGGAGAACTCAATACGGCTGAATCCAGAGAATGGCTCGTGACCAACGGCATTGGCGGCTATGCCTCTGGCACCGTTGCAGGGGTGCTCACCCGTCGATATCATGGCTTGTTGGTTGCAGCCCTTAAGCCACCCTTAGGCCGTACCTTGCTGCTGACCAAATTGGATGAAACGGTCTTGTATAACGACCAACGCTATCCCCTCTATACCAATCGCTGGATCAGCGGCACCGTTGAACCCCAGGGGTATCGACAGATCGAGCGTTTTCGCTTGGAAGGGACGGTGCCTGTGTGGCAGTTTGCCTGTGCCGAGGCCCTCCTTGAAAAACGGGTCTGGATGCAGCAAGGGAGCAATACGACCTACGTTCAATACTCCCTCCTGCGCGCCACACAGCCACTCAACCTATCCCTCAAAGCATTGGTGAACTACCGTGACCACCACGGCGACACTCACGCAGACGCCTGGGAAATGGATGTTGAGCGGATTGAAAATGGCCTTTGCATCACCGCGTTTCCAGGCGCAGCGCCGTTCTATCTCCTCAGCAATGCTGCAAGTACGTCTACCGCCCATGACTGGTACAAGGGATTCGACCTCGCAATAGAGTGGTATCGGGGATTGAATGATCGCGAAGATCATCTGCATGCCGCCACCTTTGAAGCAACCCTTCATCCAGGCGAATCGCTGACCTTTGTTGCCAGCACTGAACCCAATCCCAGCTTGAATGGAAC
>JANLSD010000109.1:0-2367 GCA_031362245.1 Acaryochloridaceae cyanobacterium OTE_25_metabat_464
TTGAGGCGCTAGCCAGCAACAGCATCAATATTCAGATGATTGCCACTTCTGAAATTCGGGTAAGCTGCGTGGTGACAAAGGAGGAAGGCGTTAAGGCACTTCAGGTAATCCATCAGTCTTTTGAGTTAGGGCAAACCCAAAAAGTGGAAATTCCTGAGTAGAAGGTGACGTCAAGACAAGACTAATCGCTGACCAGTCACTTGACTGTTTTTGCCCACATAAAACCTGAACTTATCTAAACAATCGTATGGACTGCCTATGCCTAAAGGATTGTTGCTGATTGGGATCCAAGGAACGGGGAAATCATTGTCGGCAAAAACGATCACCCAGCCCCCGCTATTGCCCCTGCAACCAATCGGTCAAGTCATCCAACCTTGCAAAATCCAGCAGAGCTTCCCCCAAAGCCTCAAGCTGTGGCAATGCGAGAGCGTGAACTTGGGCTTCAATGGTGGTAGGGAGGGTGCCGACGCGACGCACTAGTTGGCGCAGGACGAGCGATCGCTCTCCCTCGGTTCTGCCACGCTGTTCACCTTCAGCGATGCCCTGTTCCATCCAGCTCGTTACAATCTGCATGATGCCCTCTCGCTCTGATCCTTCTAGTGTACCAACTGCTTCTTGAAACACCTGCTCCTCCTGCACGTTCAGACGCAGGTAGGTATCCACAAATCCTGAAATGAGCCTTGTTCGTGCAGGGTTTAAATTTAACGTTGCCAGCAATCTTAAACACTCAACTTTGACCCGAGGGCGATCGGCTGGCTCAATTCTCATCTTGGACATTAGCGCAGCCGCTACGGGATTGGGCTGGTTTATGAAGTCGCGCCAGTTCAGCCGATTGAGCTGAATGGTCTTGAAGTTGAATTCCATCACTTTCAGGTCATCAAACTCAACCACATACTGATTAGCCTCTTCTCGATACGGTTCATCGAACGAGAACACGACGATGGGATAGATGCGCTGAAGGTGATTTTGATGAAGCCGAGCAAAATAAAAAAACATTCTTCTGGCAAAGTGAGCCTTGCTTGTAGCTTGCGCTTCGACATGAATTAAGAAGCCAACCTCTTGACCCGCTAAACGAACTTGAGCCAAGAGGTCAATGATTTTAGTGTCGCCTGTGGTCAAGTCTGCAAAATACTCTTGGGGCAGAAATACAACCGAATCAGGTTCGATGGCGGCGGCGACTTGGGGCAGAAACAGCTCTAAAAACTCTATGAAAAAAGTAGAGAGGAGTTCTTTGAAAAGTTGGTCGTGGTCAATCATTCTGGCTGTATCGCACTTCACCGAATCATCATAGCGGAGTCGGCTTAGCCAAGGGTGATTCGATGAAAGAGCGATCGCCACGCACTTGAGCCGAGCCGCAGAAAAGCTTAGGCTATATCGACTGATGGCAAATGTGCTTCAGGTTGTTGCCCATACGAGTCGATTCCGCGACAATTACTACAGCAACGGGGTGACGATATCGCTGCCTGTTGCGACCCAAGACACCGCCGAACTACTTTTTTACGCGATGCATGGAATTGGACTTTGGACAAAGCAAAATGCCTCAGTTGGAAACCCAAATCTCTAAAGCCTTTGTATAGCAAGAAATACAGTTTATTGAAGCAACTGAAAGAAAACCGTATGTTTACATTTGGCATTTATTCAGGGGTTTAGTCGAAGGGGGTGGTTTGCCAAACCCTCGAATAAATCAAAAACGTTTCGCTGTAAGTCTTTTAGCTGATGCGAGAACGCCATTCTAGCCGTTCAATCAGATGACGATTTGTCCAAAGTCCAATGATAAATTCAACCGTAGGGTTTGAAGAAATAGCGCTAGCGACATCGAAACCGAGCAAGAGTTTTCATCGAATGCTGTCAGCGAAAGGAAATCCGACAATGGATAATCTGACCTCTATTTTGGGTGTTCTGCGAAAAAAGCTCAAACTAGCGATCAAGGTAGAGACAGTCCCCAGCACTTCATCTCAAAATCTTTGATGCAGGATGGAGCCAGAGCAATGCCTCCGCCAGTCGGACGAGGACACCTACCGAGGTTCTACTGAGCCGCCGTTTTAGCTTTGGTCTTGGGCGATCGCTTACGAGGGGTCTTATCTTATGCCGTTTTCTCCGTGGCCTTGGGCTTACAAGTCTTTTTCACCACTGGAGCGGCCTCAGTTCCTTCAACGAGCACCGGATCGACTGCCGGACTTACCGGAATAGCCTGAGCCTCAGCGACCCAAGGAGCCAGCACCAGGAGCAAGGCAGCGGTCAGCCAGCTACGAACCGAATCATCGTGGGCTAGAAATTGACTGAAGGCCATTGGCACAACCGCAGGGTAGAGCGTCAGCACCGGATCTGCATCGTTATTCATTCCCAGGGCTTCAGGAGCGTGAGCCA